>DATCBW010000194.1:0-8147 GCA_036511615.1 Verrucomicrobiia bacterium
CCTGCCGATTTGGAAATCGGCGCTGCGGCCCGCGTCAACTGCGCGCCGCTGATCTGCTTCGAAGACACCTTTCCCGGCGTCGCGCGCGACGCGGCGCAGGACGACCTGGATTTTCTTTTCAACCTCACCAACGACGGCTGGTTCGGCGACAGCGCCGAGCAGTGGCAGCACATGGCGAATTCCGTTTTCCGCTGCGTCGAAAACGGGCTGCCGCTGGTTCGCTGCGCCAACAACGGCGTGACGTGCTTCATTGACGCGTATGGCCGCATCGAAAAAATCTTCCGCGACGCGCACGGCAGCGAATACGGCCAGGGCACGCTCACCGTTGAAATTCCTTTGTTAGCGTCCGCCGAAAAATCCGCGCCAACATTTTACAACCGCCACGGCGACTGGTTTGGGTGGGCATGTGTGGGCGTAACAATCCTTTTGCTCTGCCGCACTTTTCCGGCATGGACAAAGCGAAAGTGAACATTTAATGTCCAGTTTATCATGCCTTCCAATCCAGCCGGAACATTTTTAACAACCGCGACCATCGTCTTTTACTCGGCCATTGCGGCTGGTGCTGTAGAAACAAATGCCGCCACGATTGCGAGTCCAAACGGCAAGCTCGCCGCGGAATTTCATCTCAATGGCGACGGCGCGCCTCGCTATTCCATTAAACTCGGTGGCAAACCCGCGCTTCAGGAATCGCGCCTCGGCCTGGTGCGTGATGACGCGAACTTTTCCAAGGGACTGCAATTCATATCCGAATCGAAAACGGAAGAAGTGCGGGACAAATACGAAATCCTCACGGCCAAACGACGCGTGAACGATTATCGCGCGAACAAAAAGGTTTTTCATCTGCAAACCGCCGCCGGGCAGAAGCTGGATATCCTTTTCCAAGTCTCGGACGACGGCGTGGCGTTCCGTTATTTTTTCCCCGAGACAAACGACGTTATTCACAAACTGACCGAGGAAGTTTCGTCATTTCATTTTTTGCCGGACACGCGCGCGTGGTTGCAGCCGATGCAGGTCGCCAAGACGGGTTTTCAGCACAGCAACCCAGCCTATGAAGAGTATTACAAAAAAGACATTCCGGTCGGGACACGTTCGCCGCTCGGTGCGGGCTGGGTTTATCCGGCGCTGTTTTGCCCGAGCAACGTGTGGCTGCTCGTGACTGAAGGTTCGTTGCCGCGAAATTATTGTGCCACGCGATTGCGCTCGGAATCGCCGGACGGCGAATACTCGATCGGATTTCCCGATCCGCGCGAAAATTTTCAGAACGGCGCGGTGAATCCCGAATCAAAACTGCCGTGGCTCACGCCGTGGCGGATCGTCGCCGTCGGCAGTTTGAAAACGATTGCAGAATCTACTTTGGGCACGGACTTGGCCGACAAAGCCACATATTCAGGAACGGTAAAGCCGGGCAAGGCGGCGTGGAGCTGGCCGTTGCTCGGTGATGGCAGCGCGAATTATGACACGCAGAAAAAATTCATTGATTACGCCGCCGACATGGGCTGGCGTTACTGCCTCATTGACGCGTGGTGGGACAAACAAATCGGCTACGACAAAATAAAAGACTTGGTGGATTATGCGCGCGGCAAGAATGTGAAAATTTTACTGTGGTATAATTCGGCGGGCGATTGGAACACGGTTCCGCTGACGCCGCGCGACAGAATGCTCACGCACGAAAGCCGCATCGCGGAATTTGAAAAGCTGAAGACGATGGGCATCGCCGGAATGAAAATTGATTTCTTCGGCGGCGACGGACAATCCGTCATCAATTATTACCACGACATCCTTGACGACGCCGAGCCGTATGGTTTCGCGATGAATTTTCACGGCGCGACGCTGCCGCGCGGCTGGGAGCGGACGTATCCGAACTTGATGACGATGGAAGCGATCAAGGGCGAGGAATACATCACGTTTGCGCAAAACAACGCCGATGAAGAACCGGCGCACGCGGCGATGGTTCCGTTCACGCGAAATGTTTTTGACCCGATGGATTTCACGCCGATGGTGCTCGACCGGATCAACAGCCGAATCAAGCGCAGCACGACCAGCGCGTTTGAACTGGCGCTGTCGGTCTTGTTCATTTCCGGCATCCAGCATTACGCGGAAATTCCCGACGGCATGGCTAAAGCGCCGGATTACGTTCGCGAATTTCTAAAAAATATGCCGAGCGTGTGGGACGACACGAAATTTCTCGACGGCTATCCGGGCAAATTCGTCGTCCTCGCGCGCAAAGGCGACGGCCATTGGTATGTCACCGGCATCAATGCCGAAACCACCGCAAAGAAACTCACGCTCGATTTAAGCGGATTGCAAACCGGCAAATCCGCCACGCTCATCACCGATGGTGACGGCGGAAATCTTTCGTTCCGTCGTGAAACCGTCAGCCTTTCGTCCGGCAAAAAATTGCAAGTCACGCTGCAACCGAATGGCGGTTTTGTGCTGCTTTTCAAATGACACGCTTTTTTTGGCTTACTTCAACAGCGCCTCGGCGTGTTTCCTAGCGGCGTCGCTCTGGCCACCGAGCATTCGCGCCAGTTCGGTGACGCGCGATTTTCTGTCGAGCAAAGTGATCTCGGAAATCGTCCGCCCATTTTTCACCTGCTTGGTCACGACGTAATGCGCGTCCGCCGGTGCCGCCACCTGCGGCAGATGCGTGATGCACAGCACCTGCCGTTTGGCGGCAATCTGCTTCATTTTTTCGCCCACCGCATTTGCCGTCTCGCCGCCGACGTTCGCATCCACTTCGTCGAAAACTAGCACGGGAATTTCGTCCTCGGCGGCCAGCACGGTTTTCAGCGCCAACATCACGCGCGCCATTTCGCCGGACGACGCAATCGCCCGCAATGGTTTGGCCGGCTCGCCGGGATTCGGTGCGAATTGGAATTCAATTTCGTCGAGGCCGGTCTGTTTTGATGTAGGAGACGACGTAAGGAGTCTGTGACTCTCTTTTGAATTGAGACTCGTCACCTCGTCTCCTACAAAATCAGTTTTGATTGCCACGTCAAACTTGCTTTGCTTGAAACCCAAATCTTCAAGCTGTTTGCTGACCGCTTTGGCCAGTTGCGGAATCACCTTCTTGCGCGCGGCGGAAAGTTTTTTGCCGGCGCTCAAAATTTCCGCGTCCAGTTTTTCCAGTTCCGCGTTGAGCCGCGCCAGTTCCGCGTCGCGGCTTTCGAGCGACTGCAATTTCTGTTTCGCCTCGTCGCCAAACGCGACGACTTCCGCCAGCGTCGCGCCGTATTTGCGCTTGAGCGAATGGATGAGATTCAGCCGTTCCTCCAGTTCCGCCAGCCGCGCGGGGTCAATGTCCATCTTGTCCGCGTAACTTGAAATTTCCGCCTGCAACTCGCTCAATGTTTCCGTGGCTTGCGCGTGCAGCGCGACCAGACTTGCTGCGCCCGCGTCCACGCGCTGAAGCTCGGCCAGCACGCGGCCAATGACGCCGGATTGCGTGAGCAGGGAATGCTCGTTTTCGCTCAAGGCGTCGAGCGCCGTCTGGCTTAATTGCAGCAGTTTTGCCGCGTTGCTGGCGCGATGAAATTCGGTCTCGATGGTTTCATCTTCGCCGGGCAGCAGCCGCGCGCCGGAAATTTCCTGGACTTGGAAGCGCAGCAGGTCCAGTTGCTGCGTGTAAGTTTTTTCGTCCACGATGAGCGCGGATTTCTCTTTTTCCAAAACGGCGCGACGGCGGACCAGTTCGCCAAGTGACTCGCGCTCCTTTTCCAATCCGCCGAACGCATCGAGAATGGCGAGCTGTTTTGCCGGATGCAGCAATGACTGGTGATCATGCGGACCGTGCATGTCCACGAGCCATTCGCCGAGGCTGGCAAGCGTGGTGAGCGTGGTGGGCGAGCCGTTGATGAACTGGCGGTTCGTGCCGGCGGCGGTGAAGGTGCGTTTGAGGACAAGCTGGTTTTCCTCGCACGGCTCCAGGCCGTTTTCTTCCAGAAAATTTTTCAGCGGCGCGCGCAGTTTTTTTATATCAAACACCGCCTCGACGCTGCAACTGTCCTCGCCGCTGCGGATGAGCGTGCGGTCGGCGCGTTCGCCGAGGACGAGGTTCAGCGCGCCGATGATGATGGACTTGCCCGCGCCGGTCTCACCGGTGATGACATTGCAACCCGGCTGAAGTTCCAGCGTCAGGTCGCTCACGAGGGCGAGATTTTTTATGCGCAACGTCGTCAACATCTGCAAAGATTTTAACCACAGACGCTGTGGATGAACACGGAGAAATTATTTCCTCGCTGCCGCCCAAACGGAGCGGGTCAGGATGAGGTGAACCGCGAACCACGTCGGCCCGCGCGAACAATTTTGGAATTTCGTCAGGGCTTCCGCGCCTCGGCTTCGTTGGCGGCGCGCGCGGCCATGATGGCGTCCCAGTCAACGTCCGGTTTTAATTGCTTCAAACAGGCTATTTCATCGAAGGCGGGAATGGGCTGGCCGGGTTTCAATTCCAAGACGCACGGGCCGGGGATTTGATCGGTGAAGCAGATTTGCGAGCCGGGGCCGTGGCCGTTTTTGACGAGGTTGTCTTTCAACCCCTGCGCCAGCCAGTGCCAGCTTTCAATTTTTTTGAGGGCGAGGCCTTGCAAGTCATGCACGAAGGCTGGCGGCAGCGAGATTTTGCGCCGCCAGCGGGAATAAATATCCTCCATCCACTGCGAGGGAAACCAGGTGCGGAGGCGCGGCTTGGTGAAAGCCTGGCCGAAGTGGAAATTATGGGCAAAGGCCGGCAACTGGCGTTCGAGCGAATTGATCTCATTGATGGTGAGGCAGGTGGTCAGGATGAATTCATCGGGAGTTTCCCGGTAGGTGAAGGCGAGCATGGATTCGTGCCATTGGATGACGAAGGCATGGCTTTTCCCGACGGGCATGCTGACGATGGGCGTGCCGAAAAAGCCGAGCAGCAGATAGGTCAGGTCTTCGCCGAGGTTGTTGGGCACGCGGGAAGAAAAGCGCTGCAGGACGTGGTCGGCAAAGGCGACGCGCTTGCCGGAGAGGTAAATTTCCGGAAAGAAATTTTCGCCGCCATAAAACCGGAAGCGGTGGATGCGCCCCAGCGGGGTGCTTTCGGAAATTTGCTGGACGATGGTCACGCGGGCGACGAGGTCATTGTCTGCCAGTTGAAAAAGATGCAAGTGGTCGGAGCGGGCGCGGTTGAGGGTGGAGCAATACATCAGGGCGGCATGGCGGCGGATGATTTTGCTTAAGCCATCCGCGCGCTTGTCCACGCGGGCGATGCGGTCGGGCAGCCCGCCCTGGAATTCAAGGTTGATGGCCCGCAGCAACAGCGGCAACTGCTCCGTGTGCGGATACAGCGAGACCTTGCCCTGCCGCTCCTCCACCACTTCAAAACCCGGCCGGTAAATGGAATCAAACGGGACATGCTTGGACGAAGACATGATGCAATGAATTGTAATTTCAGGCGTTTTAGGTGCAACCGAAATCAGCCGGGGCGAACCGCGAACCACGCCGGACACGCGAACCGATCCCATCGTCTTCAGGACAAAAAATCCGAACCAATCGCTTGGCCCGGATTTCGTTTTGGATGAACTGTGATTCCAATGTTACCTGTCAGCGGTCTCCACGGCGTCTTCTTCCTCATAGTCCCAGCCGCGACGGATGGCGGCGCGGTCTTGCATCCAAGTTTGCCTTTTGGCCGGGGCAATCTCCTCCCATTCACCTTTAAGCTGTGTTTCCAATTCATCGTCCCATTCAGGATATTCGGCGCCGTATTTTGAACGTGCGCCGAAACCGTAGCGATAGGCCGGCTCAACCTCTTCATAGGTCGGCACACCGCGCGGCGGGATGACTTCCTTCCCGGAGGCCTGCCGGGCGGTATTGCCGATTTTTTGATCCGTGTCCGGCTGGTGGCCGCCCACGTCATGCTTGGTCTGGTCCCAATCCCGCTTGAACGCGGCCTTGGTGCGTTCCCATGCGGAGTCGTTTTCTTGGTTCCACCAGTTTGGATTTTTGTATTGGTTCATGATGTTATTTTTTGTGTGTTTGACCGGTCGTTTTTTTTTCAGCTTTTTCAGTGCCATGACAATTTCCTTGAAACATTCACGGAAATCTCATCGCACCCTGAATGAACCGTCTTGCATCGTGCAAGGGTTCATCGTCCAGCTTAATTTCGTTCGTCGGTCTCGCAAGTGGGGTGAACACCCCATGGCAACCGTGCAGCGACGTGTTACCTTGCTGGCATGAATATATTATTGATATTGGTTGTTCTGCTCCTCCTGTTCGGCGGCGGCGGCTTTTATTTTGGCGGCCCCGTCATCGGCGGCAGCGGGCTTGGCCTGGTTCTGCTGATTTGCCTTATCATCTTTCTCGCGGGCGGATTCCGCAGCTCGAAAAGCTGACCGGTTATGGGCGACGAAATGCTGTTGATAGCGCTGATTGTCCTGTCGGTTTTTGCCGGCAAGATGCCGTGATGGGGCACACGCCCGCCCGGTCGGGACTTGGGAACGGCATGGCACACCGCTCTGGGGTGAAGACCCCATGGCAATCGGACAACGGCGGATTTATTCTGATGGCCGGTAAAAAAACAAACTATGCACCTTTTATTCACACCTGTTCTTGGAAGTGCGATCTACATCGGCGGCGGTATCGGCGGCCTGCTGCTCGTCGTCATCATCGTGGTTCTGTTGGTCCGTTGAACCGCGAATCACGCGCTTGTCACGGCGAAGCTTTGGCGATGACGGAAGTCTGACGAAGGCGGAAACGGATTAGTTTCAATGCCAAGGACTGACTTTTTTACGAACGCTTCTCCCTCTCCTCGCCAAACGAGGAGCAGCGACAGCGAACATGGACTGGGTGAGGAGTCAAAAAATAATTCCTTCTCCGCATCGGATGGGGAGAAGGTGGCCGGAGGCCGGATGAGGTGAACCGCGAAATACGCGAACCACGCGAACATTCTTAACCACCAAGACACGAAGACACCAAGTTTTTCATTTTCCTTGTGCCTTGGAGCCTTGGTGGTAAAAAATGGTTTTGACACGAATTGCACGACTTGAGCCGTTTGGGAAACGGCGAAAGGAATTTGGTGAAACCGAAGGCCGGAGGCCGAGCGAGCGGGCGCGAGCGAGTCCATTGCCGCGAATTGATTTCATGCTTGGTAGGGCTGCGTTGGCCAATGCCGCATATTGTTTGCCGTTGAACGTGAGGGTGAAAGAGTAAAAATTAAAAGCCACCTCACTCAACGGGGATGCCTAGTAGCGCTAAAAATGAATCTTTCAAGTTCCACCCCCATTTGTGGCATTTGACTTCAGCGTTTGGGATGATCGAGCTGTGGGTCGCCTTTGGATCCAATTTTGTATCTTGTGCCCGTGCTGGGAGGAGGACACCCGTCACCAAAATGGCGCCGACCAAGGAGATTGCGAATTTATTTGCTTTCATATGATTGTATTATATTTGGTTGTTTGCAGTTGCTCACGAATACATTTAATCGTTGCCCCAGAGAAACTGGCTGCCAAATAATCTACGCGGGAGAAGGGTCTTATTCTATTAGGTATAACCCGACCATGGATTACAGGGTCTCAAACGATAAACAGGGACTTCCGCCCAAAAATCCGTGCGGCTGGTTTTTCTTCAGCTATGCTTTGAGCCATGCCCGAACTGTTTTACCGGCTGCCGCGAAACATCATCGCCATCTTCAGCGGACGCAATCTCCTGTGGCACGCATTGGCCATTGTCCTGACCATCGTGATCGTCATGTCCGGCGGCGATTGGGCATATTATCGTTTGACCCGTGGAGACCTGTTTCCCCGGCTCGCGCGACCGGCAATAATCATCGGGACTTTCATGCCGCTCATGGCCGTGTTGATCCTCTTGCTGATTGGTGCGGTCGGGAAAAACCGCAGGCTTCTCACCACCGCCTGGGCTTTGGGACAGGCCGCGTTGCTCGGCTATCTGATTTCGTGCGGCTACAAGGCATTCACCGGACGACTGCCGCCGCCGTTCCATGGTTTTCGGATGTCGGCGATGAACGAAGGCTCGCTGGTGGATTCCAGCCACGGTTTCCAGTTCGGTTTCCTGGGATTGCTAAATAGGTATTGGCAATGATTGGGACACGAGTTCGCCGCCGCATTTGCGGATAATAAACAGCAGGATGCTGGCGGTCAGGTTTGCCTTGGACTTGCTGTAACTGTGCG
>DATCBW010000195.1:0-24289 GCA_036511615.1 Verrucomicrobiia bacterium
AGCCACGTTTCCAAATCCTGCTGGAAACTTTCCTGCGTTTTAAGATTTTCCGCGACCACGACAACCGGCCTTGATGGAAAAAGGGTTTGCAGCAGCGCGGCAAAAAACGACCGGGCCGGCGCGGCAATGCCGGAAAAAGAAAACGCTCCGCCATGCTCCAGTCGCCGGGCGAAGGATTGCACGGTGGGAGTCTGCGCGATGTCAGCGAACAATCTGCCCGCCGCCGACGAGGGTTCGTTTTGCACCAAGCACGGGAAAAATCGCAGCGGAACGTCGCCGCGTCAAGCGATGCCGCCGAAGTTCTATTCGCGCCAGCCTTGCGCCATGAACAGATGCAAGTTCTCCTGAAAGCTCACGGCGGCATTGCTGATTTGCAGTTCCTCAAAATGTTCGCTGTGCCGCGACAGAAAAAATCCCGTCCGCGCCGTCCACGAAGCCGAATACGGCCCGTCCGACCAGCCGGAATTTTTCAGCGGCGGCGGCGGCAGCGCCGGCGGTTCAAACGCGTTCGCCGCTGGAATCCTCATCCGGTCTGCGAGCACCCAGACACGATGGCCGCTGCGCAGCGTGGCGGAAATTTTGTCCAGCAGCGGCGCGAGCGAATTGGTGTCCAGCATTTGCCCCAGAACCAGATCGTAACGGTGCAGTGTGTGGTCGGCCAGCGGAGGCAAGGTCTGCCACGGCGTCGCGGATTTGTAATAACGGTCAAAGGTGATGCCACAATACCACGGCGTCACCACCACGAAATCCTGCGGCGACGCATCTGCCGAGACACGCGCCGCCAGTTTGTCAACGTTCGTGAATGGCCGGCGCAATTCGTTGTTTGCCGCCAGGGCAGACAGAGCCGCAATGCCGATCACAAAACCAAAAACGGCCACGCGCGGCAATCGCGGCAAAGTCATCGGTGAAATTCCAAAATCAAAACACGCCGCCACCAGCGCCAGCGGCGGCAAAAAATACCATGGTGGCGGCGCAACGGCGGCAAACCAGAGGAATCCGGTGAAGATAATTACAACCGCTGCGAGCGTGACGCCGGCATTCAACGGCAGACTGGCTCGTTCAGTTTTGACATTGAAACGGGCGCGGCGCAGTGAAAAGATGGCGGCCAGAACGGTCAAGGCGGCCAGAATTTCCCAGCAGACGGTGAACTGATCGAAGGGAAAACCTGTCGCCGTTTGAAAATTGAGCGATGCCGCCAGCGGCGAAAACCCGGAACGCTCCACGTTCACCGCGCGCGAAAGCCCCACGACGTTGTTGGCATAAGGCAACAAAGAAATCGCAGCGACGCATCCAGCGCACAGAATTTTGACGGCGGCGGACGGATTTTTTTGCTGCCAGCACACGGCAAACGCACCGAGGCAGATCGCGAAAAACAGAATCGAGTTCTGATAGAGCGCCTGCACGCTCAAGGTCGCGGCCAGCGCAAGGATTCCGGCGCGCGACCAGGTCGGATTTTTCAGAAATGAACACATGGCAGCGAGCGCAAAGACAATGAGCGCCGTGCCGAGGCCGTAGGCGCGCAGTGAATCGCCGTAGCAGATCATCAATGAATTCAAGCCAAAAAACACGAGACTGAAAACGGGAGGTCGCCGCGTCGCGCGCGCGACCGCCCAGAAGGCGGCGGGAATCGCCAGGCCGCAGCAGAGCCCCAGAAGGCGCAACCATATATCCGTCGCGCCAAAGTTTGACCAAAGCTTTACCAGCAACGGCATCAAGATTGGAAATGAGTCCTGAATCATCGCCGCCAGCGACGGTGAGTTGGCAAGATTGACGAGGTTGACTTCATCGCGCCAGAGGCCGCCAGCATTTTCCCAAAAATGAAAATGCATCCAGATGATGGCGAGGGTGATGAGCGCGGCGGTGAACCATTCGACGCGCGCCGGAAAAAATTTTGGGGTCGGTTCGGGCATGACTTAACTTTTTCTTTGAAACACTTCCAGGCTTGTATCTTGGGAGGGTTTGTATTCAGCCGAGTTTTCAACTCCACGCTGGGATTTTGTTTTCAAAGATGACGCGGTGTCAGCCAGCGCCACGCGGATGTAATTCGTCCGGTAGGAATTCCACCAGTCCAGAATTATTACTTTTGCGCCGGGCTTGACACCAAGCGACTGGGCGTTGTCGGTGGTGACGATGAATTCCGGCGCGTTCGTCTCAACTTCACGAATCATTTCCTCCTGCATTGTCAAGGCAAACGGCTGCGGTTCCATCAGCGGGTAAGTGTAGAGGTAGCCGGTGGCCGAATGGCGGTGCGCTAAAAAATAAATTTCCGGCTCGGAACCGATCACAGCAATGCGCGCGGAAACCACCGAGTTGGTGCGGATAAAATTAGCGACGTTTTCCGCCTCCGAAAACAATGGCAACCCGTAGATTGCCCGCGACGCTTGGTCGGGAGTTTTGACGAACCAGATGTCGCGATTGACAAAAATCGTGGCGGCCAGAAACACGACATAGACCGCCATCACTGAATTGCGCAACTGCTGCGGGCGGTCATTTTTTTTCTGCAACCAGATGATTCCCGAAACGGCGCAACCGGCGAAGAGCGCCACCGCCGGCAGCGTCAGCAAAAAATAATGCACGCGAAAATAGAAACCGGGAATCACCGTCAGCGCGGACGCCAGCGCAAATCCCAGAAGCCAGAACCGCGCCTGCCGCAACCGTTCATCAAACCATGCCAGCATCAGGCCGGCGACCGCAAGCAGCCAGAGCAGAACGGTGGTTGAAATGATCCACGGCAGCACGGACCAAAGTCGCGCGCCTGCCTCGGAAAGAGGCGTGATGGTGGCGTATTGCCGCGCGTAATCAATCGTCCAAAACCAGAATTTTCCAAAAACGCCCGCGTGCCAGAGAATCAAACAACACAGACCGAACGGCAGAATGATGCCAACGTCGAACGCCGCGATGGTGGCGAGCCGTTTTGGAAACTGAATTTCTTTTCGGCGAAAAATTCCCGCCGCAAAAGCAATGCCCGCCCATGCCGCGATGATCGCGGCGTGTTGTTTCATCAAAATTGCGGTGCCGAACAACAGGCCGGAGGCGAGGGCGGCGGGCCATTTTCCATTTTGTCGCGCGAGCCACAGGGCGCACAAGCCAGCGGTGGCGAAAAAAGCGCAGAAGTGCGTGGCGTGTCCCGCCAGTCCGAGCATCGAAGGGCTGGCGGCCAGCACGGCGTAGGCGGTTGCCGCGACCATGCCCGCCGTGTCGTCGAGAATTTTTTTGCCGAGCCAGAACAACATCAGCGCGGTCGCCGTGGTCATCAGCAGAATTCCCAAATGAATTCCCGCCGGGGTCTCGCCGAAAATCCGCATGATGACGGCATAGGCGAGATACGTTCCGGGAAATTTCATGTTGTAGGCCAGTTCGTAGGGCGGGATGCCTTGCAGGATCAACTGGCCGGCGTAGGCGTATTCGCCCTCGTCGCGCTCCAGCGGAAAATCCAGCAGCCGCAGCCGCGCGATGGCGACGACGGCGAGCACCGCGACCATGAACCAGAAGGTCCATGTCCTTTGGAAAAATCGCGGGCGGGCTTCCGGCGTCATCATGCGCGGGCATTGGACAAAATTAAAACGGCGAATTCAATTAAATTTGCCGGTTTCAGCCGGCTTTTCCGGCGTTTTCCTGGAATCTTTTTTCGGGCAATCCATTTTTAATGCTGTGATTGCGCTGCTGCCGTGCGCCAAGTTTTTCTGACACGTTGTATTTCTGTGATCAGTGTGACGCCGCCGGGGCTGCCAGTTCATTGCGTTGCAGGTGCGGAGTGCGCTGCAAATGTGGATGCCAGCCCATGACGGCCAGCAACACAAAAAATCCCAGCGCATAAGCCACGACAATGATCCAGCCGTGCTTGAGCCATTGCCCAACCGAGCGGGCTTCGGGAAACATGTTGGACAACGCCACACCGGCGGAAGAGCCAAACCAAACCATCGAACCGCCGAACCCGACGGCGTAGGCCAGGAATCCCCAGTCATAGCCGCCCTGCTTAAGAGCCAAAGCCGTGAGCGGAATGTTGTCGAATACGGATGAGACGAAGCCCAAGCCCAGTGTTGTTGACCAGGCGGCCAACGGCAGTTTTTCCACCGGCATCATGGACGCGCCGAGCACCAGCGAGAGCAGGAAAATGGTGCCTTTGGCGGATTCCGGCAGCAGTTCCCAATCTGGACGGCGAACCGGGACACTGGCCAGAATTGCCAGCCAGACGGCGGCGCCAATGTATGGAAAACTGTCAGCCGCCGCCGGCGCGGTGAGATTGATCGTCACGTTGGTGGCGATCGCGGCAATCAAAATCAGCCCGACGATGCCGACACGATGCCAGTCGAGATGCGTATGTTCGTTTGCGTTTTTGATGATTGGAGAATAAGCCTGTTGTTTCTTGGCGGCAAAATAGCCAACCAGCAGTGTCGCTACAAATGCCGGAGCGTAGGCTTCAAGGACATCGAGCGGCGAGACCCCGGCCAGCCACATCATGGTGGTGGTGGTGTCCCCGACGACGCTGCCGGCTCCGCCCGCGTTGGATGCGGCGACGATGGCGGCGAGAAATCCGATATGCACTTTGGCCCGGAACAGTTGGTGGGCCATGGCACCGCCGATCAGCGCGGCGGCGATGTTGTCGAGAAAACCTGACAGGACGAAAACCATCATCAACAGGGCAAAACCGCCCTTCCAGTCATCCGGCAGATACTTGGGCAGGACGACCGGAATGTGGCTCTTTTCAAAATGCCGCGACAGCAGCGCGAAGCCGGTAAGCAGGCAGAACAGGTTGGCCAGAATCACCCATTCGTGTCCGAGGTGCGCCAACAAGCCGGCGACACCGGGGCCGGATTTGAATCCGGTGAAGATCAGTTTGTAGAGAGTAATGGTGACAACCCCGGTGAGCGCCACCTTCAGCGTGTGATGGTGAAATACGGCCACGCCCAGCAGCGTCGCTCCAAACAGCAGGAAATCCACCGGGATGCCGCCGACCGACGGCAGACCGGTGGTGGACGCCGCGCAGGCGGTGTTGCACCCCAGCAACAAAATCGCGGGGACGGCAAAACGGATCGGCGCTCCAAAAATTTTCATCATCTTCACGCGTGCAAAATAGAACCCGCCATCACTCAAACCAGACTCGTGGATTTTGCGTCCGGCTCAAATCGTCCAAAGTTTTCCCTGTCGTCGCATCAGGCTAGAATTGTTTGCCGCGATTGAGCAACGGAATAATCAGCAGCACGGTCACGCTTCGGAAACGTCCGAATTCATGATCAAGTCCATCACGGCCTGGACGGGACCGCAGCGAAATGTTCGTGCAAACATTTTGAAATTCGCGCTGACATTTTTTGCCGCCGGAGCTGATGAACGTCTGGCCGTTTGTTTTCCGGTGTTGAATAGTTGTCACAATTGTGAAACATTCCTGCGGCTCGGGCGTCCTTTTTTAATTGGACCTTGATGGATCTTTGGGAACCGTGTGCGCACACTTTACAACATTTTATTCCTGTTCTTTTTCGGGCTGTCGTGGCCGTATTATTTCTGGCGGCTGCGGCGGCGCGGCAACTGGCTGGCCGGCTTCGGCCAGCGTTTTGCCATTTACGGCCCGGACATCAAACAGGCGCTCACCAACCGGCACGTCATCTGGCTGCACGCCGTCAGCGTCGGCGAAGTCGGCCTTTGCACGCAGCTCATCCGCGCGCTCGAACCGCGCGTGCCCAACGCCAAGATCGTCGTCTCCTGCACCACCACCACCGGCATGGCCGAACTGCGCCGCAAACTGCCCTCGCACGTCACCATGATTTATTATCCGCTGGACCGCCGCAAATATGTCCGGCACGCGCTGGCCACCATCAACCCGCAGGCCATCGTGCTGGTCGAGGCGGAAATCTGGCCGAATTTTCTCTGGCGCGCGGCCGACCTGAAAATTCCCGTGTTCCTCGCCAACGCACGGCTGTCCGACCGCTCGTTTCCGCGCTACAAAAGATTCGGATTCCTGTTCCGTCCGCTGTTCGCGTCGTTCGCCGGCGTCGGCTGCCAGAACGAGGAGGACGCGCAGCGGCTGCGCGACGTGGGCTGCCGCCCCGAAAATGTCCAAGTGGTGGGCAACCTCAAATTCGACGCGGCCATATTGGGCGAACAGCGCACCCTCGACGTGCGCGGCCTGCTGCGGCAGATCGGCGTGGCCGACGACGCGCTGATTCTCGTCGCCGGCAGCACGCATGACGGCGAGGAGATGCTGCTGGTGGAAATGGCGACGCGGCTGCGGCAGAAATTTCCGAACTTTTTTCTCATCCTCGTGCCGCGCCACTTTGAGCGCTGCAAGGACCTCGGTCAGAAATTCCGGTCGCGCGGCGTCAAGTTCATTTATCGCAATGAAATTTTTCCCGGCCGACAACTGCGTCCGGGCGAGGTGGACTGCCTGCTGGTCAACACGACCGGCGAACTGAAATTTTTTTACGAGCCGGCCAGCGTGGTGTTTGTCGGCAAAAGCCTGACGGCCATCGGCGGACAAAATCCCATTGAGCCGGGCGCGCTGGGCAAGGCCATCGTGTTCGGGCCGCACATGCAGAATTTTGCCGGCATCACGCGGAATTTTTTGCAGAAGGACGCCGCCGTGCAGGTGAAAGACCGGGAGGAACTGGAGCGCGTTCTCGGCGAACTGCTGGCGGACGGCGCGCGGCGCGCGGAACTGGGCCGGAACGCGCTGGCGGCCGTGGAGGAAAACTTCGGCGCGGTCGGGCGCACCGTCGAAATGATCCTGCCGCACCTCGAAAACCGCGAGATTTATGTCGCACCCAAATGAGACGCGGTAAATTTCGCCGCTTGACGAACTCGCTTTGTCTTTTCATATTCGCACCCGCTCCCGGTGCCAACGACGGGGGTGTGTTGCCAATATGTCAAAATTGAATTCCCACAAAGCCGGGCCGCCCCCCCATGCCGGAACGCCTGATTCGGCGGCGGCCAGCGGCGTCGCCACCGCACTTGCGGAAAAAATCAAGGACCTCGTCCGCCTGGCCAATGAACAGGGCCGGTTGACCTTCGACGACGTCGGCGAAATTCTGACCGAGGAATTTTCCGCGCCGGCAAACCTGGACCATGTTTTTGCAAAGCTGCGCGAACTGGAAATTGAAGTGGTGGACGCCGCCGAGATGGACCACGTCAAGCCGGTGGACAAGGAGGACGCCGAGGAGGACGAACAACGGCTCGACGCGCTCGACGACCCGGTGCGGATGTATCTCAAGGAAATGGGCGCGGTGCCGCTGCTGACGCGCGAACAGGAGGTGGAAATCTCCAAACGCATCGAGGTCGCGGAAAATGACCTGCGCAAGGTGGTCTATGGCTTCGGCTTTGCGGGCAAGGAGCACATCGCGCTCGCGGAAAAACTCCTGGCCGACCCGCCGCGCGAGCGGTTTGACCGGGTGGTGCTCGACAAAAAGGTGGACAACCGTGACGCGCATTTGAAAACCCTGCAACGGCTGGCCGCCCGCGTGCGCGAGCTGGATGCGGCAGTGGACCGGCATTTCAACCTCTGGCGCGACGCGCACCAGCAAGCCAAACGAACCCGCGAACACAACGAGTTTTTGAAGCTGGATCAAAAACTGCAGGCGTTGTTCCCGAAATTCTATTTCAAGCAGAAGGTCGTCGAGGAGATGGTGTTCGTCGCCGAAAACATCCACGACAAGCTGCAATACAACCTGCGCGGACTGGCCGACGCGCAAAACCACCGCGAGTCCAGCGCGCAAAAGCACCTGGTCCAGGCCGAGCAGCAGACATTGCGCGCACTGGAGGAATTTGCGCGGATGCCGTATCAGGATTTTCTGCTGGCCTTCGACCGCCTGCGCGACGCGGCGGCGCGCGCGTTGCAGGCCAAGACGGAAATGGTCGAGGCCAACCTGCGGCTCGTCATCTCCATCGCCAAAAAATACACCAACCGCGGGTTGTCGTTCCTCGACCTGATCCAGGAGGGCAACATGGGTTTGATGAAGGCCGTGGAAAAATTTGAATACAAGCGCGGCTACAAATTTTCGACCTACTCGACGTGGTGGATCCGCCAGGCCATCACCCGTTCGATTGCCGACCAGGCCCGGACGATCCGCATTCCCGTCCACATGATCGAGATCATCAACAAGCTGATGCGCGCGCAGAAAAAACTGCTGCAGGAACTCGGTCGCGAAGCGCAGCCGGAGGAGATTGCGGACGAAATGCAGATGCCGGTCGAGCGCATCCGCAGCGTTTTGAAGATGGCGCAGCTGCCCGTTTCACTGCAAACACCGGTGGGCGACGGCGACGATGCGAGCTTCGGCGATTTCATCGAGGACAAGAGCGCGGACAATCCGCTCGACATCACGAGCTTCAGCCTGCTCAAGGACAAGCTCGGCGACGTGCTGTGCAGCCTGACCGAACGCGAACGGCAGGTGCTTGAACTGCGCTTCGGCATTGGCGACGGCAACGCCCGCACGCTGGAAGAAGTCGGCCAGCAGTTTCGCGTCACGCGCGAACGCATCCGGCAGATCGAGGCCAAGGCGCTCCGCAAAATGCGCCATCCCACGCGCCTCAAGCAGTTGCACGGCTTTCTCGACATTGCAAAACTGGATGGGGAGAAATAAATCGCGGCCACCGGCAGGCGCAATGTTCACAGCCCCGTTTCAAACTATTTTGCGGCGACCGTCGGGAATCCGGCTGGTTTGTTCAAACCGGCAGACGGTGACTGCCCGGGAGACAAGCTGCTGACGATTGGAGTGGTGGGCCTGCCCGGACTTGAACCGGGAACCAAAGCATTATGAGTGCTCTGCTCTAACCATTGAGCTACAGGCCCGCCGCTGATTGCAATTATGATGCGACGGTCAAACCATTCCAACTTTATTGTGAGACACCTTTGTTCGCCAATCCAACAGCAGGCAGCCCTGCGGGACGGCTTGCAACGTCCACCCGGTTAGTTGGGAATGATTTTATCATGGCCGAAGCAACCTACTTGAAGGTCTTCGGCTATGGCAAGCGCGGAATTCGCGGCCTGTGAAACGCGAGCGTGCGGATTATTTCGCTTCGCCCGTCGGCAAGACGTTTGTGCTGACCGGCCCTTTGCATTAAAATCCATGCCCATGTCTGAAGACGTAAAAAAATTCCGCATCGGCTCGGTGAAATATCTGAACGCCGCGCCGCTCACACGCGACATTGAGGGCGAACTCATTTTCGCCACGCCCGCCAAACTCGCCGAAATGCTCCGGCGCGATGAACTTGACGCCGCGCTGGTCAGCATCACCGAGGTTTTGTTCAACGACCGTTACGACATTCTCGACGGCATCGCCATCGGATCGCTCGGCGAGGTTTATAGCGTGATTCTGGCGCACAAAAAACCGCTGGCGGAAGCGAGGGAAATTTTCTGCGACACGGCGTCGCTCACCAGCGTGAACTTGCTGAAAGTGCTGCTGGCAGAGCGCGCGTTGCGACCGGAGTTCAAGCCGCTGGAAAGTTATGAGGCCGCCGGTGAAAAAGATTTTGTCCTGCTCATCGGCGATCCGGCAATTGATTTTCAACGGGCGCCACACACCCACGAGATTTTCGATCTCGGCACGGCCTGGACGGAAATGACGAATCTGCCGTTTGTCTATGCGGTCTGGGCGTTGCGACGCGGAATTGAAAACCGGGAACTGCGTCAGGAATTGCGGGAGGCGAAAAGATTCGGCTTGGACACGTTGGATTATCTCATCGAGACGCGCGAGGAATACGACGAGGATTTCCGGCGCGATTATTTCGAGTGGCACATCCACTATCATCTGGCCGAGGACGAGAAACGCGCCATCGCGAAATTCTGCGACCTGCTCCGCAAGCACAACCTCGGCAAAGTTTTTGAACCGAAATTCGTTTCGTAGCAGCCGAGGTAACGAGGCTCTGATTTCAATTCTTCATTTGTCCGTATTTGAGTGAGCCTCCTCACGTCGGCTGCCACAAGATTGGAAACCTAAAACTTCGTCAGTTTTTCCAGTTCCTTCACGCGCTTTTCGATGTCGGCGCGTTTGATTTTGGTCGTGCGCGTCAGGCCGAATCCTTCGCAGCAGAACGACGCGGTGACGCTGCCGTAAACCATCGCGCGGCGGATGTTCGCGTCAATCGGGCCTTTGGCGCTGGCGAGAAAACCCATCATGCCGCCGACAAAGGAATCGCCTGCACCGGTCGGATCCACGACCTTGGACAGCGGATACGCGGGGCAGATGAAAAATCCTTTCGGGCCGGACAAAATCGAGCCGTGCGAACCTTTTTTGATAATGACGTATTTCGGGCCGAGCGCGTGGATTTTTTTCAGCGCGGTGAAGACGTTGTCCTCCTTCGTCAACTGGTGCCCCTCGCTGTCGTTCAGCACAAAACCGTCAATGCGCGGCAGGAGTTTCAGCAAATCGTCGAGCGCGATATTCAGCCACAAGTCCATCGAGTCGGCCACGACGAATTTCGGGCGTTGCATCTGGTCCAGCACGCGATGCTGGAGCGCGGGCGCGATGTTGCCCAGCAGGACGAACGGCGCGGTCTGATACGACTTCGGCAATGTCGGCGAAAAAGTTTCGATCACGCCCAGTTCCGTCGCGAGCGTGCGGCGGTTGTTCATGTTCAGTTCGTATTCGCCCGACCAGTGAAATGTTTTGCCGGGCAGAATCTCCAATCCTTCCAGGTCAATTTTGTGGCGGCGGTAAAGCGCAATGTATTTCTTCGGAAAATCTTCGCCGACGCCGCCGACCAGTTTCACCGGCGAAAAAAAACTCGCCGCGACCGCCGCGTGGCTGGCCGAGCCGCCGAGCAGGCGCGGATTTTCCGCCTTTGGGGTTTTAATGGAATCAAGGGCCGTGGTGCCGACAATGAGAACGCTCATGTTAATCTTTTACTGGATTGATGGTTTCGACGCCGACAAAGTCTTTGGTGTTTTCGGTTACTATTTCGAGATTATTTGCCAGCGCGGTTGCAGCGATGATGCTGTCACGCACAGGCAAAGGCCGTCCGGCCTTCGTGACATAATTTCCCCACGCGAGCGCAGCAGCAGTGTCAAACGGAAGCACCGGATAATCTTCAAGGATTTCGTTTAGAAACATTCCCAGTTGCGCGCGGCGCTTGCTGCGGGGCAGCGCCTCGATGCCTTGTGAAATTTCCGCAATCGTCATCGAAGCGATGGCGATTTGCAATTGATGCTGGTCAATCCAGTTGCGCACGCGCGGGTGCGTTTCCTTGCACAGCAAATTGGTGTCCAGCAAATATCTCATTTGAAGCGCGACGGAGAAACCATTTCGCGAGCCGGTTTGACCAGCCCGGCAAAAGCGTCAAGGTAGTCGGCGAGCGGACGGCGCGGCGACTTGCGGATTTCAAACCGCCGGACGATTTCCGGCACGCCGACGCGCAACGCCGAGCGCATCACGTCCGCCTGGCACAGGCGCGTCTTGCGCGCGGCGAGTTTGATCAAAGATTTTAATTCGCGGTCAACGGGAATCGGAACAACGGGCATGGCAATCTTCATAGTGAATCACTATAGACGGTTCAATCCGATTGGCAAGGATTTTTCGCAATGCCTTAGTTTGAAATGGTGGGTGCGTCGCTGCCGCGCCGCCACCAAATTAAGGGACTGCCGGATTTTTAAGGCCGCCTCTGCTTTTTTGGATCAATTCAATTTCGTAGCCTTCGGGTGCGTCAATGAAAGCAATCGTGCCGCTGCCGCTGGGCGTCGGGCCGTCGGAAAATTTCAGGCCGTGCTTGGCGAGGTGTTTGCCAAATTCTTCGAGGCTATCCACCGCGAACGCGAGGTGTGTGAGGTCGGGCTGGACTTTGACCGGTTCGCTGCCCGGCAAAAAACAGATTTCAATTTCCTCGCGGCTTTCGGGCGCCTTGAGAAAAACCAGTTCCGAGCCGCGCGGCGATTTGTGCCGCTTGATTTCCTCGAGGCCGAGGATTTCGCGGTAAAATTTCACCGTGCGTTCCAGATCGTTGACGCGGTAGCGCGTGTGCAATAATTTTCCAACTTTCATGCGCGAAATTTTAATCGTTCTCGTCCTCATCGTCATCCTCATTCTCAAAAAATTGACGGCGAGGATGAGAAAGAGGATGAGGATGATTGCAACTTTGAACTTTGGCCTTTAGACTTGAATCATGGGCAAACGACGTGAAGCGCGCGAACGCGCGGTGCAATTTCTGTTTCAGCACGACCTGAACCCGCCGGAAAATCTCGAGCTGGAGCTGGCGACGTTCTGGAATTCCCAGCGCGCCGCCGCGATTGAAGACGAAAAAGGCGCATCTCATTGGGGCGAAAAATTTGAACTGCCGCCGCCGACCGCCGAGGAGGCCGAGACGCGGCTGTTTTCCGAGCCGCTCATTCGCGGAGTGCTGGAGCATCGCGACGCGATTGACGAGCACATCAAAAAGCACGCGAAAAACTGGGACTTTCACCGCATCGCCGCCGTGGACCGCAACGTCATGCGGCTGGCGATTTACGAGATGCTCCACCGCGAGGACATTCCGCCCGTCGTCAGCATCAACGAGGCGGTGGACATCGCCAAAAAATTTTCCACGCAGGACAGCGGCAAATTCGTCAACGGCATTCTCGACAAGATCAAGGGCGAAATCCTCCGGCCGGCGCGCAACCTGAAATGAAATTCGCCGATTTGCATTTGCACACGCAGTTTTCCGACGGCACGTTCACGCCGGAGGAACTGGTTTTGCACGCGCAAAAGCACGGCCTGGCGTGCATTGCGCTGACCGATCATGACACCGTCGAGGGCTGCGCCCGCGCGGCGGCGGCGTGCGCGGCTGTGAAAATGGAGTTCATCACCGGCGCGGAGCTGACCGCCGAACACGAAGACACGGAAGTCCACATCCTCGGCTATTTTCTCGACACGCAAAACCGGACGCTGGTGGAACGGATCGCAAAATTCCAGGCCGTGCGGCAAAACCGCATTCGCGAAATGGTCGCGGCGCTGAACCGGCTCGGCATTCCGCTCAAGGCCGAAACGGTTTTTGCGCTGGCGAACTGCAAGTCGCCCGGACGGCCGCACGTCGCCCGCGCGCTGGTGAAGGAAAGGCTCATCGGCAATCTGGACGAGGCGTTCGAGCGGTTTCTCAAAAAAGGCCGGCCCGCATGGGTGCCCAAGACCAAGATGTCCGCGCTCGAAGGCGTGGAATTGATTCATCAGGCCGGCGGCCTCGCGGTCATGGCGCATCCGGGCTTGAACCGATCGGACGAAATCATCCCCGACCTCGTGGACGCGGGGCTGGACGGCATCGAATGTTTTCACACGAAACATTCCACCGTGATGGCCGAGCGCTATCTGGAAATTGCCGAAAAATACAACCTGCTCGTCACCGGCGGCAGCGACTGTCACGGCTTCAGCAAAAAAGCGCCGCTCATCGGCACGGTCAAGCTGCCCTACGAACACGTTGAACGGCTCTACGCCGCGAAAAAATCCGCCGATCAAAAGCGGCTTGCATCCGCAATACAATAGTTTCTTCATTCCGCATTTTTAATTCTTCATTTCCAGCATGGGACTTTTTTCCAAATTCAAGGCCGGCCTCGCCAAGACGCACGCCAAACTCACGCACGAAATCAAGCGCATCGTCACGCGCTCGCCCAAGCTGACCGCCGAGTCGCTTGAGGAAATTGAACACGCGCTCATCGCCGCCGACCTCGGCCTGGCCATGACCGGGCAAATCGTGGCGGCGGTGAAGAAAGCCTACGAAACACAGGGCACGGCGGGTCTGGACTATCTCGCCATCGCCCGCGCGGAAATTGAAAAAAGTTTGTCCGCGAACAAACCCGGCCTGCGCGAAATTCCCGGCGGCACCTGCGTCGTTTCCATCGTCGGCGTCAACGGCACGGGCAAGACCACCACCAGCGCCAAGCTCGCGCATTTTTTTCAGGCGCAGAAAAAATCCGTGCTGCTCGCCGCGTGCGACACGTTTCGCGCGGCGGCGATTGAGCAGATCAAATTGTGGGGCGCACGCCTCAAAGTCGAAGTCATCGCCGGCAGTTATGGCGCGGACGCGGCGTCCGTGGCGCACGACGCCGTCACTGCCGCGCGGGGCCGCAAGGCGGATTACCTGTTCATTGACACGGCGGGACGTTTGCACACGAAGCACAACTTGATGCAGGAATTGCAGAAGCTGCATCGCGTCATCGGCAAGCAGCTCGCGGGCGCGCCGCACGAAGTCTTGCTTGTGCTCGACGCCACGACCGGCATGAACGCGCTGAACCAGGCGCGCGAATTTCACAAGGCCGTGCCGCTGACCGGCCTGATCGTGACCAAGCTGGACGGCACGAGCAAAGGCGGCATGGTCGTGGCGATTCAAAAGGAACTCGGCCTGCCGATCAAGTTCATCGGCCTCGGCGAGCAACCGGACGACTTGCAGCCCTTCGACGCGAAACAATTCGCGCAGGCGTTGTTTGAGGAATAAATCTTTCAACGCGAAGTCGCGAAGCGAGGATTATGTGAACAAATTTTATTTGCAGAAACTCGTTGTTGCCGCGATGATTCAATCGTTCGGTTTGTTCTTTGACTTGAGACTCGTGTGATTTTTACGTTGAAAAGCGTAGCCTTGCTTCTCCTCCGGTTATTCAATTAACGGAGTTTTCTTAAATCATGTTGTGATTGGTTTCTTTTTTTCTGAATAGGAAAGAGTAGTTTCTATTTCACTCATGTCGCGAATGATTTTGAATTCGTGTTCCAACGTATGTTTGTGCTTGTTGATGACAAACTACGTTGTCAATTCAAGGCTTAATCGGCCTTGGGTTGTAACAAACCAAAACTAGAAGGGAGGTGTAAATCATATGAAATCCATGTTAAATCGGCTTCCAAGCCGTCAGGCGCTCCGAATTATTCGGAAAGCTCGTCGGCGACACGGGCCAAACCATGGAGGCTCTTTGCTAAAAGAAGCAGAGGATGCTCTGAAAAGTGGAAACACTCGAGGGGCAATAGCAGCGTTGGATAAATTCCTGTTGGTAGCCGTCAATATTGACGGTGATGAGCGTGGACTGGTGCAACTTGCACTGGAAAACCTCCGAACGAATGGCCTTTTGAGCAAGGCTGTCAGTTCGATAATCCGACTTGCAACCACACCGCTAGCTCATCTTCTTCATCATTTTGGCAAGAGCCTCCTGAATTATTTTCAATCAGAAGGAATCGCGTGGAATCCACCAAACCTTTCTTCATCGTTGCGGATGTTGCGAGAGCGCTGAAAATAAACGAAGACGATTTGAGACGCCTCGCAAATTCAGCGCCGCGACTCTATCGTATATCGCAGCTTCCAAAAAAGAGTGGCGGTTTTCGTGTAATTGAAGCTCCATTGAAGCATCTCAAAGAAGTTCAAAAAAAGGTGCTATCACATATTTTGAACCGAATTGCATCTCATCCCATTCTTCATAGTGGGCCAGCGACTTCAACAAAGACTGCAGCTCGCGCTCATTTGAGGCAACCCCTCGTAGTGACATTAGACATCCAAGATTTTTTTCCAAGTATTCGTGCAGCAACTGTGTGTCGAGCATTTGAATCAAACGGTTTTGACAATGAGTCGTCAAGGCTTCTGACAAGATTGGTAACACGCAAGAGCCGGCTTCCGCAAGGAGCACCAACGAGTTCCTCAATTGCCAGAATTGTGCTGTTTGATCTATGTGAGGAGTTGCAGGCTTTATTGAAAACAGTCAGTTTGCATTCGAGAGCCACAATTTATGTGGATGACGTGACAATCAGCGGACCAATCGGTCTGCAAAGATTAGTGCCAACCATTGTGTCCATGTTTCGGAGATACGGATATCGTCTAAATCAAGCGAAGAAAAAAGTGATGCCGAGCGTTGAAGAACAGGTGGTGCTTGGTCTGCGTGTAAATCACCGCCTTGAACCCTGTTCTGAGTTTGAGAAAACATTGGAGGCCGAACGCGCAACAAGGCATCCGCGCGATCCTAAATTGAAAGGGCTTGAGTCTTACCGGCGTTTTGTCATTCAACCGTCTTGAACCAGACACATAACAAATTCATGCGCCTCGCCCTCCGGCTCGCCCGGCGTGGCTGCGACGCGACTTCGCCGAATCCGATGGTCGGCGCGGCGCTGGTGAAAAGTGGAAAAATTATCGGACGCGGCTGGCATCCGTTTTGAATTTACGCCGCCGGAAAAATTCAAAAGGCGCGAAGTTTTTTCACTTCGCGCCTTTCGTTGTTTGCGAAAGGGATTTTCAGCCCTTGCCGCCAAAGCTCACGAAGTCGTCCACGTCCAGCACGTCGAACCAAGTTGCGATGTCCGAGCGTTTGGGCGCGGCGGCCTTGTGAATCCCGTTGAAATGCTCGCGCGATTCGGGATTGTCCGGCGCGCACTGTTCCTGCCACGCCGACCACGCGGAGATTTCCGGGCCGGTGCGCTTGAATTTGGCGTGGGCGTTGATCCATTCCAAAATTTCGCTGTCGCTTTTGCCGAGGTGCGGTTTCAGTTCTTCGGGGTCAACGCCCACGAAGTCGAGGAAGTCATGATCAAGCGGGCAGGCGTAATGATACTCGCCGTTTTTGCCGGCGATTGTCGCGCGGCCCTTGTCCAGCATTCGCGGCAGAATCGCATAGCCGCCCAGCCGGACGCGCGGACTGCGCGGCGGGAATTTCGTCAGGTCAGGTGTGTGTAATGACATAATGGTAGTTTCGTTTTCAGTTTGAATTGTCGCCTTTCTTTGCGACGGCAGCCAACTTGCCCTGAAAATGCCGAATTGCAAGTGGCGCATTAACATTTTACCTTGGCCGCGTGAAACACTCCGGCAAAGCCGCGCTGTCCGCGTTGAAGCTCATCGGCCTTGCGCTCGGCGCAGTGCTCGTGCTGCTGGCCGTGGCGTTCCTCGCCAAATGGGTTGGCACCTTTGTGCTGAATTATCTCGCGTGGGCATTGGTTGCACTGTGGGTTTTGTTCACCGCGTTCACCGCTTATTTTTTCCGCGACCCCAATCCGCTGACGCCGACGGGCAAAAACCTCGTCATCGCGCCCGGCCACGGCAAGGTGGACGTGATTGACGCGACGACGGAAACCGAATTCATGGGCGGCGAATGTCAGCGCGTCTCGATTTTTCTTTCCGTGTTTGACGTTCACGTCCAGAACGCGCCGGTGACGGGCCGGATCGCCTATTTCAAACATTCGCCCGGCCAGTATCTCAACGCCATGCGCAGCGACTCTGCAAAGTTCAACGAAAATGTCCTGCTCGGCATCGAGTCCGCCGAACCGGCAGGCGCGAAAGTCGGCGTGCGGCTCATCGCCGGACTCATCGCGCGCCGCATTGTGCCGTGGGTCACGCAAAACGACATCGTGCAGCGCGGCGAACGCATCAGCCTCATCCAGTTCGGCTCGCGCGTGGATGTGTATCTGCCCAAGGACGCACTGGTGAAAACCCGGATCGGTGACCGCGTGATCGGCGGCCAGACGATCATCGCTTCATTCGATTAAAATGAACGAACCCATCGAAAAACCGGCTGCGGAAAATCCGGACGAAAAATTGAAAATTTATTTTCTGCCGAATTTGCTGACGGCGGGAAATTTGTTCTGCGGCTTCGTGGCGCTGACGAAAATTGTCGAGGCCGATCCGATGAGCGACAATTATTTCGGGCAGATCAAGCTCTCGCTCGCGTTCATTCTGCTCGCGTGCATCTTTGATTTGTTTGACGGCCGCGTCGCGCGCATGGGCGGCGTCGAAAGCCCGTTTGGGCGCGAATTCGATTCGCTTGCCGACTTGATTTCCTTCGGCGTTGCGCCGGCGTTCCTCGTCCAGCGCGTGGTGCTGCGGGACGCTTTCAGCGATTATCCCCAATTGCATCAGGTCAGCTGGTTCATCGCTTCGATTTATTTGTTGTGCGGCGCGTTCCGCCTCGCGCGATTCAACTGCCTCGCCGCGATGCCCGGCAGCGGCGCGACCAAGGATTTTCTCGGCTTTCCCATTCCGTCCGCCGCCGGCCTGGTGGCGTCGCTGACGCTGCTCATCATCCATTTCAACGAAAAGGAAAAAAGTCTCGGCCACTGGAATTATCTGATCGCGCTCGTCCTCGTGTTTTTGTCGGCGATGATGGTCAGCACCGTGCGCTATCCGAGTTTCAAGTCGCTCGGCCTGCGCTCGACCAGCACTTTTATGAAAGCCATCGGGACTGCGTTGTTTGTCGGCTGTATTTTAATTTTGCAGGCAAAAATTCTCTACTACGTGCTGCCCGCGTTTTTCACCGCGTATCTGATTTACGGTTTCGTGCGTCCGAGCCTCTCGCGCGCGTGGCGGAAGGAAATCGAGGAGGACGATGACGATGACGACTGAACTCCAGGCGCAGCCCATTGTGCTGGCCGGACTGGCGGGGTTTTTCAGCGCGCTGATCTTTTCCTCGATTCCCGTCGGCCCGATCAACCTCACCATCCTCAACGAAGGCTCCCGGCGCGGCTTCCGCTGGGCCATGTTTATCGGCCTCGGCGCGTCGCTGATGGAGGCGATTTACTGTTCGATTGCGTTCACGGGATTTTCCTCGTTCTTTGACAACCGCGCCGTGAAATCATCCATGGAGGTGTTCAGCTTTGTCTTTCTGTTGTTCCTTGGCGGAAAATTCTTGCTGGCCCAGACCGTCAACGTGCCGACCAAGCTCGACCTGGCCTCGAAAAAAATCTCCGCGCGGCTCGATGAAAAACTGCATCCGCATTCGGCCTTCATGACCGGCTTTGTCCGCGTGATGGGCAACCTCGGCGTGCTGCTCACCTGGATCGTGCTGGCGGCCTACCTCATGTCGCACGAAGCCTACTTCACCTCGACCTACTGGGTCGCCGACCAGTTCACCGCCAAGTCCGCGTGCATCGGCGGCGTGCTGCTGGGCACGAACCTGTGGTTTTGCATCTTGAGCTTCAGCGTGTCGCGCGGCCACGGCAAGTTCAGCGAAAAAACCCTGCTGCGGATGCAGCACATTTCCGGCTTCTGCCTGCTCGTGGCCGGGCTTTACGGCGGCCTGCACGTCATCATGCAGCTCGCCCACCACCGGGCTTGACGGACAAAATGCCTTTTGATCGCGCGCCTGCTTGGTTTATGCTTCTGTCTTTCGTAAAAACCTATGCTCAAAGCTGGAATCGTCGGACTGCCCAACGTGGGCAAATCAACCTTGTTCAACGCCGTCACGCGCACGCGCAAGGCCGAGGCCGCCAATTACCCCTTTTGCACGATTGATCCGAATGTCGGCATCGTCACCGTGCCGGACGAACGCCTTTACGTTTTGCAAAAAATTGCGAAGACGAACGTCGTCATTCCGGCGGCGGTGGAATTTGTGGACATCGCCGGCCTCGTCAAAGGCGCGTCGCAGGGTGAAGGTCTCGGCAACAAGTTTCTCACGCACATCCGCGAAGTGGACGCCATCGTGCAGGTCGTGCGCTGTTTCGAGGACGCGGACATCCATCACGTCGCCGGCTCGGTTGATCCCGTTCGCGACATTGAAACCATCACGACCGAACTCGTGCTCGCAGATTTGGAAGCCGTGCAAAAACGGCTTGCCAGCGTTGCCAAAGACGCCAAGCGCGGCGACAAGGAAGCGCTCGCGCAGGAACACGTCCTGAAAAAAATCGAGCCGCACCTGAACGCCGGCAAGCCCGCGCTCACGCTCGAACTCGCGCCTGAAGAAAAAACCGTCTCGCGTTTGTTCTGGCTGATGACCGACAAGCCGACGATTTTCGCCTGCAACGTCAAGGAATCCGATCTGGCCGGAGCAGACCAAAATCCGTTCGTCTTGAAAGTCCGCGAATACGCCGCGCACCATTTCGCGTGCGAAGCCGTCGTCATCAGCGCGCAGATCGAAAGCGACTTGATTGACTTGTCCGACGCCGAAGCGAAGGAATTTTTGAAGGAACTTGGCGTGACCGAATCCGGCGTCGGCGCGCTCATCCGCGCGACGTATCATTTGCTCGGCCTGCGGACGTATTTCACGGCGGGCGAAAAAGAAGTGCGCGCGTGGACGATTCATGCCGGCGACACCGCGCCGAAAGCCGCCGGCGTCATCCACTCCGATTTCGAGCGCGGCTTCATCAAAGCCGAGACCGTGGCCTACGACGATCTGGTGAAATGCGGTTCGGTCGCCGCCGCACGCGAAAAAGGCTTGTATCGAATGGAAGGCAAGGAATACATCGTCAAAGACGGCGACGTGCTGCTGTTCAAGTTCAACGTATGAACCGGTGATGATTTCGCGCGATTGCGGTGGAGCATCTCAACTGAACAGGCCGGCTGTGTCCGCATAGCATTTTGCGACATATTCCATCGAGGGCCGGCGCTCGGAGGTTTTCTCCAGACATGACATGATGATGACGACGGTGTTTCGGAGAACGTTGACCCCCAATTGAATTGGCGAAGGCGGCGTCAGTTCCCGGATTTGTTGCTCGATCCGGGCGATGTCGCCGTCAAACGGATGTCTGCCGGTGCAGGCAAAATAGGCCATGACGCCAAAGGCGAAGACGTCGCTTTTGATGCCGTGCGAATAGTCGTTGTCCCATTTCTCCGGGGCCATGTATTTCGCCGTGCCGACGGGGTTTTGTTGCTTGTCGGCGATAAAGGGCGGCAGATGACCGTCGAAATAGGAGTGTGAAAAATCAATCAGCACGGATTCATCGGGCGAGGCGGCGGGCACGAGGACGTTCATGCTTTTCAAGTCATTGTGAACGATTGGCCGGTCGCAAAAAATGCCGGCGTGCATGTCGGCCACCGTCTCCGCCACGCTTTGCAGGATTTTATGGGTGCGGCGCGGTTCCTTGAGCGTGATGCCCGCCTCCACCAGATCGGTCAGCGTCGTGGCCTCAATATATTCCAGAAAGAGCTGATGCGTCGCGGCGTCATAGGCCAGCTTTTGCCGGACGCGCGGATGCGTCACCTCGTCGAGCATATAGGCTTCGTTCGCGATGAAAATTTCATCCCAAAACTGTTTTGGCTCTTTCAGCAATGCCGGACGGGGATTTCTGGCGAACTCAACTTTGAAAAGCTTCGACACCCCGGCCTGCACCGGCAAAGGTTCGCGTTTGTGAATGACGGGTATTTTCATGGCGGTTTTTGTTTGCGGCCGGCAGTTGCTTTGGTGATCCAGCCAGAAGCTCCATTCTTTGAGCCACGGACGCCTGAAATCATTTTGCAATTAAAGCATCCGGTGTAAAGCCTGTCCTGAAGCGCGGGCACTGGTGGTCGTGACCGCCGTGCAATTCTTTTGAAACTAATAATTGCGTCCGAAAAAAATACATATATTTTCGCCATAGCAATCAGATGACCAAATCATCAAATCAAAGTTATCGAATTCTGACGGTGGACGACGAACCCGCCGTGAGCAAAGCCATGCAGATGCTGCTCAATTACGACGGGCACGAAGTCCAGACGGCGGACAGCGGCGAGGCGGCGCTGTCCGTGTATGAGCCGGACAAGTTCGACCTGGTCATCACGGATTATTCCATGGTGGGCATGAAGGGCGATCAACTGGCCGCCCGCATCAAACAACGCCGGCCCGACCAGCCCGTCATCATGGTCACGGCCTTCGCCAACCAGTTCAATTCGCCCGGCAGCCCGTCTTCCGGCGCGGACTGCGTCATCAACAAACCGTTTTCCCTGGCCGAACTGCGCGAAGCCATTGTCCGGGTGTTGAACTGAAAATTCCGGCCAGATTCTGCTTCAGCGGCTTGATTGCCCTTTCTGGAGCATTGGCTGAAAATTATAGCTGGCTGAAACACAATCATGAATCACTGCGTCAAATTCCTTGCGCCGGTCATTGGAACATATCTGCTTCTGTCGGCGGACACTTTCGCCGGGCCGCCGTTCCTGACCGACGATCCGGAGCCGGTGGATTATCAACATTGGGAGTTTTACATCTTTGGCAACGGCGATCATGCCGGCGACGGTTACACCCTCAACGGCCCGGCGGTGGAAGTCAACTACGGTGTGCTGCCCGACACGCAACTGCATCTGGTCGTGCCCATGACCACGGTCGGCGGCGGCGGTGCGCCGGCCGTTTCCGGTCTGGGCGACACCGAGTTCGGCGTCAAATACCGTTTCCTGCACGAAACCAACGGCTGGCCGCAAATCGGAATCTTTCCGATGGTCGAGTTTCCGACAGGCGATGCGCAGCGCGGCCTGGGCAACGGCCGCGCGTGGCTGCGGCTGCCATTGTGGCTGCAAAAAAGTTTCGGACCGTGGACAACTTACGGCGGCGGCGGCGCGGTTTTGAATCCCGCGCCCGGCCAGCGCGATTATCCCTTTGGCGGCTGGCTGGTGCAGCGCGATTTCGGGCCGCACCTCACGCTCGGCGGCGAAGTGTTCGGACAGGGCCGGGCCACGGGCGACGAACGGGGGTTTGCCGCGGTCAACTTCGGCGGCTCCTGCAACCTCAATGAGCATTTCAGCCTGCTGTTCAGCGCCGGCCACAGCATCGTCGGCGACCGGCACACGCTCTGGTATTTCGGGCTTTACTCGACTTGGTGACCCGCAGTCTACTTCACCGTATTGTTGAGCGGCGCGAGTCCCTCAATCCGCACTTCGAGCTTGTCGCCGCTTTGAATCGGGCCGACGCCGCTGGGCGTGCCGGTCAAAATCACGTCGCCAGGCAGCAGCGTGAGGTTCGTCGAAATGAAACTGACCAGTTCGGCGGGCTTGAAGATCAGTTGCTTCGTGTTCGAGTTCTGGCGGAGCTGGCCGTTTTGAAACTGCTGGATGTTCAGTTCGCTCGCGTCAATCTTCGTTTCCACCAGCGGGCCGAGCGGCGTGAAGGTGTCGAACGATTTGCAGCGCGCCCATTGCGACTCGGCCTTTTGAATCGTGCGGTCGCTGATGTCCTGCGCCGCCGTGTAGCCGAAAATGTAGCGCGATGCCTGCGTGGCCGTGACGTTGCGGATCTTGCGTCCGATGACGATGGCCAGTTCCGCCTCGAAATCCGTGCGGTGCTCCCGGAAGGGAATTTCAATCTTCCCGCCGTCGGCGAGCAGCGACGTGGTGGCCTTGAACCAGATGAGCGGCTCCTTCGGCAGTTCGTGTCTCATTTCGCGCGCGTGGTCCAGATAATTGATGCCCACGGCGATGATTTTGGTCGGCACGACCGGCACCAGCGTCTTGACGCCTTTACGCGGAGTGGCTTTGCGGTCAAAGGACGGCGAGCCGAAGACGTCGCCGCGCAGACGGAACAGTTCGCCGTCCACAACTTTGGCGTAAAAAATTTCCTGGTTTTTCTGGAACCGTCCAATGGCAGCCATAACAATTTTTGATTTGTGATTTGCAATTTGCGAACCAGACGGATTTTGCAGCGTAAATCGTGAATCGTAAATCGTAAATTCATCCGTCCGGTTCAATGTTTCACGGCAAGGTTCACGCCAAAGTTGCGATGACAGCCGATTTTGGTTACATTGCCACCATGAACTGCCTGACCAAACAGGAACAACTTGTGCTGTGCATTGTCGTGGGTTTGTTGCTGACCGGCTGGGCGGTGAAGACGTATCGCGCCGCGCATCCGCCGACGGGAACGCAGCCGGGCGAAATCGCACCGGCGACGACCGGTCAGACGGCCAAACCTTGATTATGCAAGAAGTCAATTTCGATGAAGTTCTGGAGCAGATCGTGGCGCGCGACCCGCGTTACGCGCGCGAGGCCTACCATTTTCTCCGCGAGGCGCTCACCTTCACCCAGAAGCTCGTCAGCAAGGAAAACAAGGGCAACATCCGCCATGTCACCGGCCAGGAACTGCTCGACGGCCTCCGGCAGTTCGCGCTCCAGCAGTTCGGCCCCATGACCGTGACCGTCTTCGAGGAATGGGGCGTGAAAAACTGCCGGGACTTCGGCGAAATGGTCTTCAACATGGTCGAGAGCGGCCTGCTGGCCAAGACGGACAAGGATTCGCGCGCCGATTTTCAGGACGGCTACGATTTCACGGAGGCGTTCCAGAAACCGTTCTGGCCGGAAAGCAAACTGAAGGCGGAGACGAAGCCGGTGGCCGGTTAATCGGCGCAACCATCAGTCGCCGCCTTCTTCCAGCCGCCAAAGTCCGTTTATGGCAAACGGCCATTCACCGCTTCCGCCACTCCGTCTTCGGCGGCTCCGGCAAACCTTGCGCGCGCAGCGCCGTGCGGAAATGCAGCTTGGAAATTTTCGACAATTCCCCTGCCCCTCGCGTTTCGACAAATTCTTTGGCGACCTTGTCCACGTTCACGCCAGCACCCTTCGGAAGTTTCAATTCAAATTGTTTTTCCAGCTTCGCCAGGCCTTTCACAAAAGCGTCGCGCGCCAGAATGGAGGCCGCCGCCACGGCGATGTCTTCTTCCGCCTTGTGCCGCTGCACGAGTTGCAATTCCTTGCCCTGCGCCATCAATGCCTTTTC
>DATCBW010000196.1:0-16196 GCA_036511615.1 Verrucomicrobiia bacterium
GCTTCGCGGCGCCAGTCGCCCAAACCGTACAAAGCGCCGATGCCCAGTCGGCGGAAGCCCGCCGCGTAAGCGCGCTCAGGCGTTTCCAGCCGCCAGTCAAAATTCCGTTTCGGCCCGGCGGTGTGCATTTCCGCATAAACGGCGCGGTCGTAAGTTTCCTGATACACGACCAGTCCGTCCGCGCCCGCCGCGACGAGCGGACGATATTCTTCCGTTTCCATCGGCCCGACTTCGAGTGACACGCTGGGCCAGTCGGCGCGGAGCGTGGCGATGCAGTCGCGCAGATAATTGTTCGAGACAAATTTCGGATGTTCGCCCGCGACGAGCAGCAGGTTGCGAAAGCCCTGCGATTTCAATTCCGCCGCCTCGCGCCGCACTTCGTCGAGCGAGAGCGTGACGCGCAAAATCGGATTGTCGCGCGAGAAGCCGCAGTAGGCGCAGTTGTTGATGCACTCGTTGGAAAGATACAACGGCGCGAATAGCCGGATGACTTTGCCAAACCGCTGCTGCGTCATCAAATGCGCGCGACGACCAAGCGTTTCGAGCATTTCCGAGCCGGCGGGCGAAATCAGCGCCGCGAAATCGGCCAGGGAAATTTTTGATTTGCCGGCGGCTTCACGCGCGGCGGCGGTGCCGGTGGCAAGCGATTTTTTGACGAGCGATTCCAGCGGCAACGAATTGAATTCAGCGACAAAACTCACGCTGGCAATTTAGCAAACTGCCGGAAAAATTCCAAACTCATCCTCATGCTCATTCTCATCCTCGAATTCAATTTGAGAAAGAGGATGACGATGAGCATGAGGACGATTTCACTGATAATGCGGCGGCTTGGCGTTGTTCGATTTGATGCGTTCCAGTTCCAGCGTTTCCATGGCCGAAGTCTGTCGCTGGACCTCCTTTTTCAACCGCTCCAGCAATTTTCCCTGCTCGATGACGACGGCGTTCAACTGTTCGACCTGATGCTCCAAGTGCGCGAGGTGCGATTCAATTTTGCCGAGCCGCGCGGAAGTTTCGTCATTCATCGGATGGTCGGGTTCAGGATTTTTTCCAGACGTAGCGGAACATGATCACGCGCAGCGCGGCGGCGAGCGGAATCGCCAGGATACCGCCGAGAATGCCACCGAGCAGTGTTGTGCCGGTCATCACGGCGATGATGATGACCAGCGGATGCAGTCCCACGCGGCCACCCATGATTTTGGGCGAGATGAAGAGGCTTTCGAGCGATTGCACCACGGCAAACACGCCCAGCACCAGCGCCGGATGCTGCCAGTCGCCGTATTGCACGAACGCCAGTGTGAGCGCGGTGATGCAGATCACAATCGCGCCGAGAAACGGAATCATCATGAGTAGCACCGCCGCGAAGCCGAGCAGAAACGCGTAGTTCACGCCGACGATCAGGAAGCCGATGGTGTAAAGCACCGCGTCGCACAGCGCCACGAGCACCTGTCCGCGAAAAAAGGCGACGAGATACTGGCTGATGGCGTCCAGCACAAACACCGCCTCGTCTTTCGCCGCCGAATCCTGCAACGGCAGATAATTTCTCCAACGGCGTTCGATGCGGCGTTTCTCCAGCAGAAAATAAAACGCATAAACCGGAATCAACGCCAGCCCAGCCAGCAGGCCGAAACCGGAGGCGACGCTGGCCACCCGGCGCAACAGCCACGAACTCATCTCCGGCAGGCTGTCCGTCAGCCAGTTCGTCACCGAGGCCAGCGCGGGTTTTTCGGAACTGGCGGCGGGCCCGTTCGTGGTGTCCGGCGGCGGCAGAAAGCGGCGGAGAAATTCCGGCGGCTGCGCGATGAATTTCTGGAGGCGCTTTTGCAAGCTCTTGGAGTAATCGGGAACTTTCGAGGCCAGTTGCTCCGTTTCCACAACCACCTGCGGAATCACGCTTGCCAGCACGCCCAGCACCAGCATAAGCGCCATGAAGAAGACCAGCAGGATTGCCCAGACGCGCGACAGTTTTCTGCGCTCGAAAAAATCCACGACCGGCGACAGCAGGCACGCCGCCACCGCCGCGATCGCCAGCGGCCACAGCACGGGACTCAACAAGTCCAGCACGCGGCCAAGCCCCCAGACTCCGGCCACGATGAGCGCGATGACAGCGGCCACCGCCAGCCCGGTCAGGGCAAACCAGATGGCGCGGGCTTGTTTTGGCGTGGGTGATGGCAGAGCGTTCATCTGGTGAGACGGCTTTTAAGTTGGACGAGCGAGAGGAATTTGCCTTTGCCAGCCGTAATTGTCACGAGACGTTTTTGGAGAACCTTTTCATGCCAACGCGGAGGAACCAGCTTTTCCGTGCGGCTCATCTGGTTGGTTTTATGCTTTTCAATCATTCGGCAAATCTTGGTTGAAAATGCCACTGCAAAAATGCGGCGTCAAGGAATCTGCTGGTTCTGCAAGTGTGATGGTTTTGGCCATATAACCCGATTACTTTCGTCGTCGTAGATTGCTGTAAATTCAAATTGATTGTTGTTCAGCCGTTCGACATGAAGCATGGTGTGGTCAAAGCCGCCCATCCAAACGTAATTGACCCAGTTTGAGTCCTCGTCAATTCTCAAAATCTTTAATTCGGCCAATTCTGGCGGGACAGCCGCAGTTTCAATTGTCCAATTGGTCGGATTGAAATTGGTGAGATATTTTTGCGTTCTTTCGGTCCAAATTTGAAAATCCTTCTCGGTCAATGAATCCATGTATTTTTGCCCAGCCATCATTTGTCCTCGACCCTCATGAACGAATTTTACTACCGGGAAGATATATATAAAGAAAATCAGCAACCAAGGAATGAGTATCGCGAAACTCAAAATTGTTAAAACAATTTTTGTGGAGCGTGTCATTTTTAATTTTGCCCCAGCTTCTTCGATTTCTCCGTCGCGGCGCGGACGGCGCTAATCACAGTGGCGCGGAGCCTGCCTTTTTCCAAGGCGTGCAGGCCTTCAATCGTCGTGCCGCCGGGGCTGGTAACTTGATCCTTGAGCGCGCCGGGATGCTGGCCGGTTTCCAAAACCATTTTTGCGCCGCCCAAAACGGTCTGCGCGGCGAGCTTCGTCGCGATGTCGCGCGGCAATCCGGCGGCGACTCCGCCGTCGCTCAACGCCTCGATGAATTGATAAACGTAAGCCGGGCCGCTGCCGCTCAATCCGGTCACGGCGTCGAGCAAATTTTCTTTCACCTGAAACGCAAGGCCGATGGCGGACAAAAGTTTTTTCGCCAGTTCGCCGTCGGCAACAGTCGCTGATTTTCCGAGCGTGAAAGCGGACGCGGCTTCGCCGACGAGCGCGGGCGTGTTGGGCATGACGCGAATGACCCGCGCTTCGGCGGGCAGCGCGGCTTCGAGTTTTGCCAGCGTCACGCCGGCGGCGATGGAAATGAGCAGATGATTTTTGGTGAACGCGCCGGAAATTTCCGCCAGCGCGGCAGCGGCCTGATCCGGCTTGGTGGCGAGAATCAAAACGGTCGCGGCCTGGGCGGCTTCAAGATTGGTTGCCACGGTTTTTGCGCCGGCATCGGCGGCGAAACTTTTCCGCGCGGCGGCAAACGGGTCGGCGGCGATGATTTCCCGTGGGAAAACAATTTCCGCGCGGACAAAACCTTTCGCGAGCGCCGTGGCCATTTTGCCGGCGCCGAGAAAACCGATTTTTAATGGAGCTGCCATGCGGATTTTGTAGCAGGCGGAAGCGCCCGGCGGAAGCGGAATTCGCAGCGTTATTCGCAGCTTGAATTTGGCGGCGCAGCCATTATGTTATCGCGGCTTGGAAAAATAATGTCCACCCATCGGAAATCCTGGGACACGTTTGAACTGTTGCGCGCCGCCGCGCAGGAAGGCGATGCGCAGGCGCAATGCTATCTTGGCGTCTGCTACCAGAACGGCCAGGGAGTGAAACAGGATTACATCGAGGCGGTAAAATGGTTCAAGCGCGCCGCCGACCAAAACGATTCCGTGGCGCAATGCTACCTCGGTGTCTGCTACTGGACCGGCCAGGGCGTGCCGCAGGAATTTGGCGAGGCGGCCAAATGGCTGCGCGAGGCGGCGGAACAGGGCGACCCGGCGGCGATGTTCAATCTCGGCACGCTTTACGAAACCGGCCAGGGCGTCCCGCAAAATTACGCCGAGGCGGTGAAATGGTATCGCGAATCGGCCATGCGCGGCTATCCGGCGGCGCAGTTCAATCTCGGAGTTTTTTACGAAACCGGCCAGGTGGTGCCGCAGAATTTCTCGGAGGCGGTAAAATGGTATTTCGCCGCCGCCGAACAGGAACTTGCGCCCGCGCAATGCAATCTCGGCCTTTGCTATCAGGCCGGCCGGGGCGTCGCCCAGAACAAGCCGGAAGCCTTGAAATGGTTCATCAGGGCCGCACGCCAGGGCGACAAAACTGCACAGCACAATCTCGGCCTGCACTACGCGACGGCGGAAGCGGAAGAGGCCGCCGCCCTCGAAATCTACAAGAACACACCGCGTTGAAAATGACGCGCACGGATGGCGTCACAAGCCCTGTGTCAATCGTCAGTCATCAACCGTAAATATCAGCGCGTCAGATTTCATCGTGTCAGTTCGGCCAGCTTTGCATCCGCCTGGCCGGAATCAATGGTTTTAACCGCCAATTCCCAGCCTTCGGTCAGCGATTTTGCTTTGCCCGCGACAAACAGCGCCGCGCCGGCGTTGAGTAAAACCGCGTCACGCTTTGGGCCGCGCTCCTCGCCGCGCAAAATGCGGCGCGTGATTTCTGCGTTTTGAAATTTGTCGCCGCCGCGCAAATCGGCTAGCGTCCCGGGCTGCAAAGGGAAATCTTCCAGCGACAAGACCGAAGTTGTAAATCCGTGCGCGTGATAAAATTCCGCGATGGTGTTTTCGCCGAGCGCCGAGAGTTCATCATTGGAATGGCTGATTGCTGATTGCCGATTGCCGATTTTTCCAGTCACCACCATGCCACGCCGCACGCCGAGCGATTGCAAAACGCGGGCGAAAGGCTCGCAGAGTTCGGCGCGCGGGACGCCGACCAGCATCGCGGACGGGCACGCGGGGTTCAGCAACGGGCCGAGAAAGTTGAAAATCGTCCGCTGGCCGCGCTCGGCGCAAAGTTTGCGCGCGGGCGCAATGTTTTTGAACGCGGGATGAAAATTCGGCGCGAAGAAAAAAGCGAAATTCCTTTCGCGCAATGAACGCGCGGCTTCTTCGGGCGTCAAATCAATCCGAATGCCGAGCGCTTCGAGAACATCCGCGCTGCCGGATTTCGAAGTGACGGCGCGATTTCCGTGTTTGGCAACAGCGACGCCCGCCGCCGCGCAGACGATGGCGCTCGTGGTAGAAATGTTGAATGTGCCGAGGCTGCCGAGGCGGTCGCCGCCGGTGCCAACGATGTCGAGGATTTCGCGCGACTCGCGCCAGTTTTTTTCAATCGGCGGCAGGATGGATTTTTCGCGCAGCGCGGCGGCGAATGCGGCGATTTCGTCCGCCGATTCGCCCTTTTGCGCGAGCGCGATGAGGAAATCCGCCTTGGCCGGCGCGGGGTTTTTTTCGTCCGTCAGTTGCCCGACGGCCAGACGGACCTGCTCGATGGACAGGGATTGCCGGGCGGCAAGTTGTTGGGTCAGGTTTTCGAGCACGCGCAAATGTTACGGGGCGTCGGAAAAGTCACAAACTAAAATTGCGGTGGGCGGGAGATTTGCGTAATTTTATGGTTTATGTGCGCTGTCTTCAACTGAAAGCGCGGCAACAAATATTTTATGGCAGAAAAAACGAGCGGCGGTTCTTGGAAATGGATTTTGATCGTGCTGGTCATCGCGGCGGCGGCGGGCGGATATTTTTATCTCCGCCACGGGCGTGCATCAACGGTGAGCTACAACACCGCGCCGGTGACGCGGGACGAGCTGACCCAGGTGGTGACGGCGACAGGCACCTTGAATCCGGTCGTGAACGTGACGGTGGGCAGCCAGGTTTCCGGCCGCATCAGCAAACTGAACGTGGATTTCAATTCAATCGTGAAGTCAAATGAAGTCATCGCGGAGATTGATCCTTCGACGTATCAGGCGGCGGTCGAGCAAAGCACCGCCGATCTGGCCAACGCGCAGGCGAACTTGGAGCTGCAACAGGTGCAGTTTGACCGCAGCAGCGAACTGTTCACGAACAAGCTCATTTCCGGTTCGGATTACGACATCGCCCTCGCCACGTTGCACGAAGCGGAGGCGAGTGTGAAAATCAAGTCGGCCTCGCTGAATAACGCGCAGGTGAACCTCAACTATTGCAAAATCGTTTCGCCGGTGGACGGAGTGGTGATTTTGCGCGCGGTGGAGCTGGGCCAGACGGTGGCCTCCAGTTTCAGCACGCCGACCATTTTTCAAATCGCGAACGACCTGACGAAAATGCAGATTGACACCAGCGTGGCCGAAGCCGATGTCGGCGGAATTGTCGAAGGCCAGGACGTGGACTTCACGGTGGATGCGTATCCAACCCGAAATTTCCACGGCGTCGTCACGCAGGTGCGCAATTCACCGACGACCGTCAACAACGTCGTCACCTACGACTGCGTCATCGGCGTGACCAATGGGGATTACAAGTTGAAGCCGGGCATGACGGCGAATGTTTCCATCATCGTCGCCCAGCGTGAAAATGCGCTGATCATCCCGAACAGCGCGCTGCGTTTCCGCCCGCCGGAAGATGCCTTCACGCAAACCAACAATGATGCAGCGATGCCGGGCCCGCTAGCGCCCAACGCTCCGGATCGTTTCGCCGGCGGGCCGGGCGGGCGGCGCGGCGGTGGGCCGGGCGGGCCGGGCGGACGGCGCGGTGGCGGACGCGGAGAACGCCCGGTCTTTCACACCGTTTATGTGATGGCCGGCACCGGCCCGGACGCAAAATTGCAGGCCGTGCAGATCAGGACTGGCATCAGCGACGGCCTCTCGACCGAGGTGATTTCCGGTCTGGACGAAGGCGCACAAGTGGTAACCAGCGTGGTTTTGCCCGACTTGCCGGGCATGGGGGCGTCCAATCCGTTCGGCGGCGGCGGCTTCCCGCGCCGACGCTGAAACATCCTGATTTTTGCGTGCAGACCAAACCTGTCATCCAGCTCGACGCCATCCACAAGACGTATCACACCGGCGAGGTGGACGTCCACGCGGTGCGCGGCATTTCGCTGGAAATTTTCCCCGGAGAATTTGTCGCCATCATGGGTTCGAGCGGTTCGGGCAAAAGCACGTTGATGAACATGATCGGCGCGCTGGACCGGCCGTCGGACGGGCATTACTGGCTGGATGGGATTGACGTTTCCACGCTCAACCGCGACGCGCTGGCGGACGTGCGCAACGAGAAAATCGGTTTCGTCTTCCAGGGTTTCAACCTGCTTTCGCGAACATCGGCGGTGGAAAACGTCGAGATGCCGATGCTTTACCACCGGCACCGCATCCCGTCGCACGAACAGTATGCGCGCGCCATGGCGGCACTGGAACTGGTCGGCCTCGGCGATCGGGCCGGCCATCATCCCAACCAGCTTTCGGGTGGCCAGCAGCAACGCGTCGCCATCGCTCGCGCGCTGGTGAACCGGCCGGCGCTGCTGCTCGCGGATGAACCGACCGGCAACCTCGACAGTCAGACCAGCATCGAAGTCATGGGCGTGTTCCAGAAATTGAGCGACCAGGGCATCACGATCATCATGGTCACGCATGAACTGGACGTGGCACGGTTCACCAAACGCATGGTCATATTGCGCGACGGAAAAATTGTCACCGACGAAATTGTGCCGAACCGTTCCATCGCGGAAATTGAATTGCAGCGGCTCCGTTCGGAACAACAGGCGGTCAAACTGGCGTCATGAGAATTTTTGCCTCCATCAAAATTGCGGGGCGCGCGCTGCGCCGGAACAAAATGCGTTCGTTGCTGACGATGCTGGGCGTGATCATCGGCGTCGGTGCCGTGATTGGTTCGGTGAGCCTCACCACCGGTGCGACGAAACAAGTTGAGGATCAGGTCGCCAGCCTGGGCGAAAATGTGATCACGGTTTTCTCCGGCAATCAAACCATGGGCGGGATGCGCGGCGGTTGGGGCAGCGCACCGACGCTTAACGTTGACGACGCGCTGGCGATCGCCAAATTGCCGTATGTCGTGGGCGTCAGCCCGGAAGTGCGCGACCGCTCGCAAATTCTCGCCAACGGTGAGAATTGGAACACGCAGGTGATGGGAGAATCGCCGGATTATCCGCAAATCGTCAATCGCAACATCATCAGCGGCGCAATGTTCACCGACCAGGACGTGCGCAGCCTCGCCAAATCCGCCATCATCGGCAAAACCGTGGTGGACCAGTTGTTTCCGGGCGAAAATCCGCTGGGACAAATCTTGCGGATCCGGAACATCCCCTTTCAAGTCGTAGGCGTGTTCGCCCCGAAAGGCTTCAACCTTTTCGGCCAGGATCAGGATGACATCGTGGTCGTTCCTTACAGCAGCCATATGCACCGGATTACAACCCGCACGTTTGTAAATGACATCTTGGTGGGGGCCGCCAGCGACAAAATGATTGATCAGGTGCAGAATGAAATCACTGATTTGCTGACCGCGCGGCATCGCAGCAAAGAACCGGACTTCACCGTGCGCAGCCAGCAGGACTTGATGCAACGCGTCTCGGAATCCTCCCGCACCATGGGCTTTTTGCTGGCAGGCGTCGCCGCGGTGTCGCTCATCGTCGGCGGCATCGGCATCATGAACATCATGCTGGTCAGCGTCACCGAGCGGACGCGCGAAATCGGCATTCGCATGGCGGTCGGCGCGCGCGCGGCGGACATTCTCGTCCAATTTTTGATCGAAGCCGTCACCTTGAGCGCGATTGGCGGCGCGATGGGCATTGGCGGTGGCATGGCGTTTTCCTGGCTGATCGCCCACTTTCAGCACTGGCCCACGGACACACCCACGGTCTGGATTGTCATCGCTTTCATTTCCAGCACGATCATCGGCGTCATCTCCGGCTTTTATCCCGCGTGGAAAGCGTCCAAGCTCGACCCGATTGACGCCTTGCGCTACGAATAAATTTATCCTTCTCATTCTCATCTTCGTCCTCGAATAATAATTAAAATGAGAGTGACGATGAGGACGAGGATGATTCCTGTGCAAAGTGAAAACGGAAATTCTTTCAACTCACACGCCGGAACTGTTTCAAAAGGCCGTCCAGCGCGCGGCAGCGCTGTTGTGCGCCGGTGAAGTCGTCGCGCTGCCGACGGAAACCGTCTACGGCCTCGCCGCCAACGCGCTGGATGAAAACGCCGTCGCCAAAATTTTCCAAACCAAGGGCCGGCCGGCGCACAATCCAGTCATTGTTCACGTCGTCGGCAACGAAATGGCAGGGCGCTGCGTAAAAAACTGGCCGACAGCGGCGGAACAACTTTCAAAATCATTCTGGCCCGGCCCGCTGACGCTGGTCTTGCCACGCTCGGAAAAGATTCCCGACAAGGTAACGGCGGGTGGTGAGACGGTCGGCGTGCGTTGGCCGGGTCATCCGTTCATACAGGCGGTGATCCGCGAGTGTGGTTTTCCGCTGGCTGCGCCGAGCGCGAATTTGTCGAATCAAATTTCGCCGACCAACGCGGATCATGTCCGGTCGCAGCTCGGCGGCAGGATTTCCCTGATCGTGGATGGCGGCCAGTCGCAGGTCGGCATTGAATCCACGGTTTTGGATTTGACGGTTTCGCCGCCGAAAATTCTGCGTCCGGGAATGATCCATGCGGAGTCGCTGGCCGCTGTTTGCGGCGAAGTCCGAAGTCCAAAGTCCAAAGTCCAAAGTCGCGCCGCCGCGCTCAAAAGTCCGGGGCTGCTGGAAAAACATTATTCACCGCAGGCGAAACTGATGGTCTTGAACTGGCACAACGAAGCGGATTTGCGTTTTCAGCTTTCAACCTTCAGCTTTCAACCTTCAACCACGCACGTCATCGCGCACACGACCATTCCCGCCAGTTTCGCTGCGGCGAACGTGAGCGTGATTCCGCACGACGCGGAGGCGTTCGCGCGGGTGCTTTACGCCGAATTGCACCGTTGCGACGCGGCGGGCGCAAAGCTGATCGTGGTCGAGGCGCCGCCGGATTTGCCGGAATGGTCGGGCATCGCCGACCGGTTGCGCCGCGCGGCGGCGTGATTTTCAAGGAGTGTTCCAGCGCGGCCGGTCGGTGAGATAAAGACCGGAGATCAGGGTTTCGAGCGGGAAATTTTGCAGCGGAAAACCCTGCGGAAGCTGGTTCACCGTGACGGTCTTCAGGACAAAATTTCCCCAACTGTCCGCGCCGCCCTGCACGCAATCGGTCAGCAGCCGGTCGTTGAGCGTGTTCAGCGTGAGGTAAAGCGCGTGCACTGGCTTGATGTTGTCGTTCAACGAATAAAATTCATACTTTGCGTTGAGGGTCGTCCAAGTGCATTGGCGGTCGCCATACCAGGCGACCGCCCAGGGAACGTCGCTCATGGTCAGTTCGTCGGGCTGCATCCAGCCGGAAATTTTCTGGATGTCCGGCGGGTAGTAGGGCGGATAAGAAACGACCGGAACTCTTAACATCAGCGTGGAACCCAGCGGCTGGCAGGTGAGCGCCACCAGCATCGCAATCACCGCGAAACGCGCGCCCGGCGACGGGATGTTCATCTGGTTAAGCAATGTCAGGAAAAAAGCCACGCCGAAAATAACCACCAGCGGCGTGAGCAGCGCGAGGAGGTTTTCTGAATTCATCTCCGGGCTGGCGTCGGACACCTGGGTTCTGCCCAGCGCCTGCACGACGATAAACACGCCGAGGCACATCATCGTGAAATAGCGCAGCCGGCGCGCGGCGAGGCTGCGCAGTCCCAGCAGCAGTCCGGCAAAAAAAAGGACGCCAATCCAGGCCCCGCCGAGGCGCAAAAGGTCGCCTTGAACGATGAACTGCGAGTTGGTGAGGAGCTTTTTCAGGCAGAGCCTCACCCAAAAATGAAATGCGTCGGCCAGGTCGGGATTCAGCGACTGCACCAGTTGCGGGCCGGGAAAGGCCGGTGTGCCTTCCAGCATCGCGTATCCCGCCGTGCCAAACGGCGTGCCGCTTGCCGCCAGATTGCGCGCAATCCACGGCGTCACCACCACCGCAAACACGAGAAACGTCACCACGGCCATGCCCGTCCGGCGCGGCCCGCCATAGAAGGCGAGAAAAAGAACCACCGGCACGACCAGCCAGCCGAACGAATAGCGCGTCAGCATTCCCAGCCCCGTCAGCAATCCGGCGGCGATGGCGAGCAGAAACAGCCGGCGCACATCCGGTTGTTCCACCCGTCCAAGTTCTTCGACCTTGACCACGCACCAGATCAGTCCGAGGAAAATCACCAGCAACAGCATCGTGGACAGCCCCGACACGCTGAATTTCCAGAGCAGGTCCGAACCGAGCATGAACACCGCCGCCAGCCACGCCGCCGTGGTGTCAAAAAGCTTCCTCGCCACCAGGAACGTCAGCGCCACGACCACTAGCAGCAGCAGCTGGTTAAAGAGCGCGATGAGAAATTCTGGCTGGTAGCGCCGGAAATTTCCGCCCTGTGACCAGAACGGCTTGGTCAAATTCACCTTCCATTCCGGCGTCCAGACTTTCATCAGCCCCGCGAGCACGAGCGGATACACCGGCGCGTTGGCCAGGTCGGGATGCGATCCGTCGAGCTGTGCGTCGCCCGTCGCGTTGGCGGACTGCTGGGCGGACGGCTGCGCGGCGTGGTTGTGGCCGGCCACGAGGTAAATGCTGAAAGGCCGGATGTAATCCGTCGTGAACCCGCGCCCTTCGGAAAGGTTGCGCGCCAGTTGCGCCGCATCCATCGCTTCGGGCGAATTGAAACTGTGATAGGCGCACAGGTCATACAGCACGGCCAGCGACAACACCGCGACGGCCAGCGCGAAGTATTTTAGAAAACGCGCGCCGCCGCCCACTTCCAGCTTGTGGATCAGCGTCTGAATCTGTTCCCGAATCATCATAAATCAAAATCCTTCCAGGTGATATTCGTGCAGCTTCCGGTGGAACGTCCGCCGGCTCATGCCGATCTTCTGCGCCGCGTGCGTCCGGTTGCCGTCCGTCTCCTTCAGCGCCCGGACGATCAGTTGCTTCTCCGCGTCCTTCACCGTCAACGCCTTTCCTTGGAGCAATTTCGCGTCGTTCAATGAACCACCACCGCGCACCGACGGCGGCAGGTCGCGCAACGTGATGCGTTCGCCCCGGCAAAGCACCACGGCGTGTTCAATCGCCGTGCGCAGCTCGCGCACATTGCCCGGCCACGAAAAATTCATCAGCGCTTCGAGCGCGTCCGCCGTGAAATCGTTCACCGGCTTGTTGTTTTCCGTCGCGAACTCGCGCAGGAAACTCTGCGCCAGCAGCGGAATGTCGCCCGTCCGCTCGCGCAACGGCGGCAGTTCAATCTCCACCACCCGCAGGCGGAAAAATAAATCTTCGCGGAATTTCCCCGTCTTGACCAGTTCTTCCAGATTTTTATTTGTGGCCGCCACCAGCCGCACGTCCGCGCTCAACGTTTTGTTCGCGCCGACCCGCTCGAACGTTCTTTCGCCGAGAAAACGCAGCAGCTTCACCTGGATCGTCGCGTCAATCTCGCCAATTTCGTCGAGAAACAAAGTGCCGCCCTGCGCCAGCTCGAACCGGCCGATTCTGCGTTCGTAAGCGCCGGTGAACGCGCCTTTTTCGTGGCCGAACAATTCGCTTTCCAGCAGCGTCGGCGCGAGCGCCGCGCAATGCACCGTCACAAACGGTTGTTTCGCGCGCGGACTCAACTGGTGCAGCGCTTTCGCGATGAGTTCCTTGCCCGTGCCGCTTTCCCCCAGCACCAGAACCGTCGCGCGCGTCGGCGCGACCTGCTGGACGATTTCAAAAATCTCCGCCATCGCCGCCGACTGGCCGATGATGTTTTCCAGGCCGAACTTGGAATCAAGCTGCTGGCGCAGGGAAACATTTTCCACCTCCAAATTCTGCTGCTTGAGCGCGCGGGCGATGCGCATTTCCAACTCGTCAATTTGCAGGCGGCCCTTGGCGATGTAATCGTCCGCGCCGCGTTTCATCGCGTCCACGGCCAGTTCTTCCGAACCGTAGGCCGTCATCAAAATGCAGATCGGCGGCTTCGTCAAAGATTTCGCCCGCGCGATCAATTTCAATCCGTCCTCGTTCGGCAGCCGGAAATCCGTGAGCAGCACGTCAAAATTTTCGCTCTCCAGCAGATTCATCGCCGCCTTCGCGTCCGCGGCGATATAAACTTCGTAGCGTTCTTCGAGCGCCGCGCGCAGTCCTTCGCGCGTCGGTTTCTCGTCGTCCACAATCAGCAGGTTCGGTTTCATAGAAAATTTACGATATGCGATTGACGATTGACGCAACTTGCGCCACTCGACTCGTAAATCGCATGTCGTAAAACGTAAATAATTTCAGTCATTGCGTCTTTGCCTCCAGCAAGCGCGGTTTCCTCTCATGCAACGGCAGCCAGATGCGAAACGTCGTGCCGCGACCGACATGGCTTTCCAGTTCAATCCGGCCGCCGTGCGCCCGGACAATCCTTTGCACAATCATCAGGCCCAGGCCGCTGCCTTTTTTTTTCGTCGTGTAAAACGGCTCGAAGATGCGGTTGATCTGCTCCTGTGGAATGCCGCCGCCGGTGTCCGCGACGCTCACCCACACATCGTCGCTGGTCTCGCCGGTCTGCAACGTCAGCGTGCCGCCGGTGGTCATCGCCTGGGCCGCGTTTTTCACCAGGTTCACCAGAACCTGCTGCAACTGCGTCGCGTCCACCGGCGTCGCCGTCAGGTTGCGCGCCAACTTGGTCTTCACTGTCACGCCGCGGTTTTCAATTTCCGGTCCCAGCAGCTCCAGGGTTTTTTCCACCACGTCATTCAGCGAACCCAGCTTTAACTGCACCGGCGCGGGCCGGATCGCGCCCAGAAATTGCGTGACGATGTAATCCAGCCGGTTGATCTCGCCCTTCGCCACGTTGAGGTATTGCTCCAGTTTTTCGGCGGTCTCGACGGCGTCCGGTGAGGTGTGACGGGTGATGCGGGAGGAAGTTTTTTTGTCGCCCGTCACCTGCCACTCGTCACGTTTCAATTTCTTCACCTCACGCTCCATCAGTTGCAGATGAATGTGCAGCGCGTTGAGCGGATTGCCGATTTCGTGCGCGACGCTCGCCGCAAGCAGCGTGAGCGCCTGGATGCGTTCGCTTTCGATGGCTTCAAAAGTTTTCTGCCGCGCTTCGGTCGCGTCCTGCAAGATCAAGGCCACGCCGGAACTGCCCGCAGCCTCGCCATCCAGCGGCGCGGCGTAAAGCCGCAAAAAACGCGGCCGCGGATAATGAATTTCAAATTCGTGCCGGGAAACGCGGGTGCCGCCGGCCCGGTCCGCGCGCGAAATTTTCTCCCAGTCCACCTCCGGCAAAACGTCCGCAATCTGCAAATCTTCCGCGCCCGGCTGCAAACCGATGAGCCGCGTGACCGCTTGGTTGAAATAAATCACGCGTCCCTGTTCATCCGCCACCAGCACGCCGTCCTCAATGGTGTTGAACAGCGTTTCAAGAAAACTGCGCTCCCGCGCAAGCCGCTGGACGACACTTTGCAAGCCTTCCGTGTCCAGCCGCCCGATGCGACCAAGCACCTTGTCGAGAAAACTGGATTTGCTTGCAGCCATTGGTGAAAATTTATTTCGCTATGGTGGCAAAATGGCGCAATCAAAGAATTCGTCAAGCCTATAAAAGCGCGTGCTGGCACAGCCTGGTTTTCATTTCCAGCGCGAGGAAAGTTCATGGTGCTTGATGGATGACCTATTATGAAGAACCCGCGCTTTCAAAAAAAAGAGGCAGGCCAATCGCAACATTATCCGCCGATGGCTGTCATTACCCGCTGCGGCTGGTAGTTGTTTCGGAACAGATGTTCTGAAGGTTTTTGCACGAGCGTGTTGCAAATCAATTCCCGCAAATGCGCGGCGTCAATCTGCGGGCGCAACGCCGGCTTCAAATCCGTCTCCAGATGATTGCCGAGGCACGGGCGCAATTTGCCATCACATGTCAGCCGCATCTTGTTGCAGCGTTCACAAAAATGCAGGTCGCTCAAAGCGCCGATCAAGCCGACCGTCACGCCGCGCTGTTTGAGGCGAAAATATTTCGCCGGGCCGAACCCGAACGATTCCGTGAGCGGCTCCAGTTCGTCTTCGCGACGCAGTTTCGCCAGCAGTTCCGTGACCGGAAAAAAATTCTTTTCGCTCAACATTTCCGTCAGGCTCACGGGCATCAATTCGATGAAACGAATTGCGATGTCGTGTTCCGCCGCGAAGTCGAGCAGCCGGAAAATTTCACCGTCATTTTTTCCGCGCATGAGCACCGTGTTCAGCTTCACGGACTCGAAGCCAAGTTCCTTCACCAGCTTGATGCCGCGCAAAACCGGCGCGAGATCTCCGTTCGTAATGGTGCGGTAAATCGTTGGGTCGAGCGCGTCGAGGCTGATGTTGATGCGGCGCAATCCGGCGTCAAACAAAGGCTTCGCGAGTTCCGGCAAACGTGTTCCATTCGTCGTGAGCAACACGGATTCAACGCCCGTTGTGGCAATTAAATCGCGGACGAAATCCACCACGCCCGGACGAATCAGCGGCTCGCCGCCCGTCACGCGAAAGCGTTTGAAGCCCATCGCCGTCGTCGCCCGCACAATGGCAAGCAGTTCCTCGAAAGTCAGAATTTCCCCGCGCGGCAGCCAGTCCGAATAATTCTCCGGCAGGCAATAAAGACACCGCTCGTTGCACCGGTCGGTGATCGAGATGCGCAGATAATCCACGACGCGCCCGAACGAGTCTGTCTGGTTCAAATTCATTTTTTCATCATCCATCAACTATTTCGCGTGCGGGTCTTCGCCGCGCAAATGCGCCACGCCTTCGCGAATGGCCGGAGCCAAAATTTCCAGACATTCGCGCACCGCCGACGGCTTGCCCGGCAGGTTCACAATCAAAGTCCTGCCGCGCGTGCCGGCGACCGCGCGCGACAAAATCGCCGTCTTCACTTTCGCCAGCGACTGCATCCGCATCGCCTCGCCGAAACCGGGCAGTTCCTTTTCCAAAACCGCCCGCGTCGCCTCCGGCGTCACATCGCGCGCGGCAATTCCCGTGCCTCCCGTCGTCACAATTAAATCACATTGCAATTCATCCGCAAATTTTTTCAGCGCCGCCGAAATCATTTCCACCTCGTCCGGCACGATGGCCGG
>DATCBW010000197.1:0-13178 GCA_036511615.1 Verrucomicrobiia bacterium
GGGGAGTGCAAAATCAACTCACGGTTTCGAGAACCGGCCAAAATTATCCGGTTTCGGATTCGTGGATTTCGCCGCCCAATATGCCCGTTGGCCTTCGGTCTCTATCTGGGGAAGCTGCATTTTTTGCGGGATTTTTTACGCCAACCTTTACATACAATGGCAAAACTTACGTCAACACCAACCTGACCAATCCAGCACCTTACACGCCCACGCGCACTGTTGTCTCACCGACCATCTGGGTTGCGAACGATCCGTTGGTGCATTATTTCAGCAGTGATTTGAACGAGCCAGTCAGAGGTCTGAACGTCAGCGGCGTATTCATATCCGATGATCCGCTTTATCCGGCGTTCCCGCTTCCGTTGTTAAATGTCGTCGTCGACCGTTATCAGCCGTGGGGCCGCGATGAGCAGTTCGCCAGTTTGAACAACGTGGATCATAATGCCTACAACCTCGCCTACAGAGACCCGCTGGTTTATGGCTCCGACGACTGGAATTTTCCGAGCGGCCACGGTCTGCCGCTGACCACGCTCGGCCACGTTCATCGCGGCACGCCGTGGCAGACGTTTTATTTGAAAGCCGAGAACATTCTCGATTTTGTGAACGGTTCTCAAACTTGGATGGCATGGACGGGCGATGCCGACGCAAATGACGCCGCGCTGTCCGCACCGGTCAACGACTGGCGGCTGGCCGGTTTGCTGGCGGCACTGTTCAACACCAACGACCCGACGCAATTGATGTCGGTGAACGACACCAGCACGACAGACTGGTTAAACATTCTTGGCGGCATCACGGTGCAGACCAATTCAACTCCAAGTCCGATTTATTACGACTCAGTTTCGCCAGAGTTGGATGCCTTCGTCATGTCGAGCAACTCGCCGCAGGCATCGTTCATTGCCAACGCGATTGCCCAAACCAAAACGGCGCAACCAGGCCAGACGTTCAAATCCATCGGAGACTTTTTGGCGACGCCTGAATTGACCGTCCTGTCTCCGTGGCTGAACACCGGCACATCAGATCGAATTGACTACGGAATTTCCGATGAGGCTTACGAAATGATTCCGGCTCAATTGCTGCCGTTGCTGCGGGCTGATTCCATCGGCGCGGTCATCAAGTCCAACGGCGGCTGGAGCCTTCAATTTTCCGGCTCCGACGGTTTTGTTTATGCCGTGCAAACTTCGACCGATCTGGTCAACTGGGAAGTCGTAAGCACGAATTGTCCACAGCAAGGTGTTTTCAGCGTGCCCATGCCGTTCGAGCCGGATTCGCGGGCGTGGTTTTATCGTTCAGTGTTGCTTCAGTGATTGTTGGGGGAAAATTGAGTGTCCCGGACAATGGATGACCGCCTGGCTGCGAGCCGGAAATGCCAGTTGTCTGGTCAAACTTCCAAACAATTTGCCGCTGCATTTCCAGCATCGCCAAGCCCGAGGCTGCACCATTTACAGCACTTGACAAAAAAGAACACGTCCTGAAATTGACTCGGAAAATTCAGGACGTGTCCGAAACTGGCCGGCAGGATAATCCGGCCAGATTTTTTTTAATTTCTAGTCATCGGTTCGGAGGTGACATCCGGACTGTCTTGCGCCTCCGTCGGAGCGATCCGGTTCACCACGTTGACCCCGTTGATTTGGTCATAGGTGAAAACCAACTGTTCGTTCGGCTTCAAATCGCCCAACTGGCCGTCGGTCTTGCCGTTGATCACGATGGCGCAATTATCGGCCAGGTTGAATTTCTTTGAATCGAACGTCGCCTTGGCTTTCACGGTTTTTTCTCCAAGGTCAATCGCCGTCAGCTTGCCAGTGAACTCGATGCTTGTCTGGGCGATCTGCCGCGCCGTCGGCACGCCGTCCGGCGTCTCATAAGTCACCGTGACATGATTGCCGGGCTGAATGTCGGCAAGCGTGCCAGGCTTGTCGTTGCGCAGGACAATTTTGCAGCCATCCGCGACCTGCAACTCCTTGTCCAACCCCGTCCGGTGCAACGTCAGCTTGTTCTTGGCGGGATCAATCGTTTGGACCATGCCCTCGAACTTCATTGGCTCCTGTTTGACCCGGTCGGCAATCAGCACGCCATGTGCGTCCTGATAACTGACGGTGACTTTTTCACCCGGACGCAGATTGTTCACCCCGCCTGCGTTTTGATTCAACAACGTGTAAGCGCAGTTGTCGCCAAGATTGAATGACTTGTGCGACAGCATCCATCCTTTCACGCTTAACACGTGTTCCTGTGGGTCAACGGCGGTCACCGTGCCCGTGTAATTTTCATCCGGTCTGGCCGTCGTGGCCGACTGGTCTGCCGACGCGCGGAACGCCGCAGTCGCCGTCAAAACAGCCGCGCAAGCTGCCATCAGGTATTTTGTTCTGGTCGTTTTCATTTTGTTCCTTTCGTTGGTTGTTCTCTGTTTGCTGAATTGTTTTCATATTTCGTCTGCCGCCGATTCATTGCTCATTGGTTGGTGGCAGTTGGATTGATGGTGCCGGGCCGGTTGGTGACTGCTGAAGCATTGGTGCCATTCGCGCTGGCCGGGATGTTGGATTTGTAGTTCAAGTGTTAAAGCTGGGGCAAACCGGACGCTTATGTTGGTTGTCGTTGGAGGAACGTCCGGCTTGCCGTTTGAATGTGCGGGACATATTTCGGACAGCGCCCGCAGGCATTCATTTATTGTCTGCCGCCCAGGCACCGTGCGGCTGATGTTATTGGTTTGCATTTTAGTTCGTGCGCCCTTCCTGCCGGTTTGCATCCGGCGGGATGTAGCTAAACACCGAAGGCCGCCCCATGTAACGGGACATGCGCATTGCCGCCGGTTCTTCCAAAAGATTGTGGATCGTGGAAAAAAGCTTCACAAAATCCAGCGGCTTTTCCAGCAAGGCACCAACGCCAGACGCCAGCGCGGTGAACAACTGATTGGGACGGGCGGTGATGAGGATGATCGGCACCAGCGGATTTTTTGTCGAAAGCTGTTCAAATGTTTCCCAGCCATTCTTGACCGGCATGTTCAAATCCAGCAGCACGAGGTCAAAATCTATGGATTTTGCAAGTTCGAGGGCTTCAACGCCGTTGGCCGCTGTCAGCACGAGATAATCTTCTTCGGCCAGAAGGCGGACCAAGATGTGGCGTATGCCGGGGTCGTCGTCCACCAGCAGGATTTTGCGTCTTAACGTCCTTAACGGTTTCACGGCCTTCGGCTCCGTCGCCGACGTGGGTATTTCAAGCGTTGTATTCATAATGTGTTTCTTTCTTTTGCATTGTTATTGTTTTTCACAAAACCCCCACCGTTCCTTGGCAAATTCTTTCGCCAACTACCTTTAGCCCAAAGCGTGCCAACGCTGAAAATGCATCCGGCCCCCTTTTTTCCCGTGATTTGCCCGGTTAAAACGCCCGCCCGCTTCTTCAAGGTGGTAAGGTTTTTTCCACAGCCGGCAATTCACTGACCACACGCTCCCTAAAAATTTTTGGCGGATTTTGGAGTTGAGTGTATGCTATGCCGTCCTTGTGGGGCGGCAAACGGATTGGAATGGCTGTTATGAAACGGGGCATCATTTTCAGACTCGTTGTTTTTATTGCGACGATCACGCTGCTGGCGGCGTTGATTGGCTGGACGGCGCTCACTTCGTGGCAGCGGATGGACGAGTTGCAGGAACACCTTTCGGCAGAACTGTCGAAAAGCTCCCAAGTCGCCGACCATTTGCAGCAGACCGTCCTCGGTTTGAACGATTTGGTTCTGCGCTATGCGGCTAATCCAAATCGCGCGTCCGTTGACTGGACCAATTTTGAAGCAACCAGCCTGGAACTGGACCGCTGGATTGACAAGCAACAGCCAATCGTGTCCGCGAAAAATGAACGGCCGCTGCTCAACCAGATCAAAACCGCCTACACCAACTATTTGGCGGCGGCCGAGGCCATTCACACGAAAATTTATGGCAGCCGCCAGTCGTTCACCCGCGTGGTGGAATTCACGGATTTTGAAAAAAAATCCAAACAGGTTTTGGCCCTCGGTTTTCGGCTGGCCAAAGTCCATCAACAGGCGCTTGATTCCTTTCAGCAGCAAACCACCAAATCTTTCGTCATCCTGCGGTGGACCATGCTTGGCTCGCTCGCCTTGCTGCTGGCCTTCGGTGTCTGGCTGGCAATTGTGGTCTATCGTGACATGATCGCGCCCTTGCAGGTGCAGTTGGTGGAAAGCCGGCAACTGGCGGAACGGCAGGAGAAACTCGCCTCGCTCGGCATGCTCGCCGCCGGCGTCGCGCACGAAATCCGCAATCCGCTCACTGCCATCAAGGCCTGGCTCTACTTGCAGCAGAAACATCTGACGCCCGGCACGCCGGAATTTTTCGACGCCGAACTCATCGGCGGCGAAATCAACCGGCTGGAGCGCATCGTCAAGGATTTCTTGCAGTTCGCGCGCCCGTCTGATCCGCAATTTGTGGTCGTTTCCGCCGAACAAACCTTGCGCGAAGCGCAGATGCTGATGGAACCCGAACTTGGAAAATCCAAAATCAAACTTGCACTGGATGAAATTGCGCCGGCGCAAATCCGCATTGACCCGCAGCAAATCAAACAGGTCTTGATCAACCTGATTCAGAACGCCGCCGACAGCATCGGCGAAAGCGGAACCGTCACTTTGCGCGGGCGGCTCGACGAAAAACGGCTCAACGACCGGCCGACCGACGTGGTGATTTTGGAAGTCGGCGACACCGGCAAAGGCATTTCACCGGAGGCGGAAAAACGCCTGTTCGATCCGTTTTTCACGACGAAAGATTTTGGCACCGGCCTCGGCCTGCCCATCGCGGCGCGCATTGTTGAAAAACATCAGGGCGCGCTCCAGTATCAAACCCAGGCCGACCGCGGCGCCACTTTTGGCATTGTCCTTCCCTTGCACAAACCATGAACTCACCCGCAAAAATCCTGCTCGTTGAAGATGATTCCGCCATCGTGACCACCTTGCGCCGCGTGCTGGCCGACGAAGGTTATGAAGTGGCGATTGAAAAAACCGGCGACGCCGGCCTGTCGCGCGCCAAGGCCAACGGATTTGATGTCGTTGTCACGGATTTGAAATTGCCGGGACTGAACGGACTCGAACTCGTGCGCGAACTCCACGCCGCGCGGCCACGTTTGCCAATTTTAATGATGACGGCGCACGGCACGACGGAAACCGCCATCGAAGCGACGCAGTCGGGCGCTTACGATTATTTGCTCAAGCCGTTTGAAATGCCCGAACTCCTCAAAATGGTCGAGCAGGCCGTCGTTGCGAGCCGGCTCATGTCAGTGCCGGTGGAAATCGGCGCAACGGGGCCGGCGCGTTCCGCCATCGTCGGCAGCAGCCGCGCGATGCAGACGATTTACAAGGAAATTGGCCGCATCGCCGCCAAGCCCGTCAGCGTTTTGATTCGCGGCGAAACCGGCACCGGCAAGGAACTCATCGCCCGCGCCATTTACCAGCACAGCGACCGCGCCACCGCGCCGTTCGTCGCCATCAATTGCGCGGCGATTCCCGAAACACTGCTCGAAAGCGAACTGTTCGGCCACGAACGCGGCGCGTTCACCGGCGCGGAATCACGGCGCATCGGACGTTTCGAGCAGGCGGATCACGGCACCATTTTCCTCGACGAGATCGGCGACATGACGCCGGGAACGCAGGTCAAATTGATGCGTGTGTTGCAGGAAAAATGCCTGCAACGGCTCGGCGGCAAGGAAACCATCCCGGTGGACGTGCGCGTCATCGCCGCCACGCATCGCGACCTGGAAACGGCCATCAAGGAAAATCAGTTTCGCGAAGATCTTTATTATCGCATCAGCGTTGTGGTGCTCAACCTGCCGCCGTTGCGCGAACGCAAGGAGGACATCCCGGAACTCGTCCGGTTTTTCTTGCAGAAATACGCCGCCGAGTTCGGCGTGGAAAATCCGGCCATTCATCCGGACGCGGTGGAATTTTTACACGCGCAGTCCTGGCCGGGCAACGTGCGCGAACTGGAAAACGTCACGCGCAAGATGCTGTTGCTCTCGCAGAGCTACACCATCAGCGCCGAACACGTCCGCGCGGCGCTGGCCAAAATCAATCCGCCGCCTTCGGCCACGGAAAAATCGCTTCAAGCCTATGCCGATGAATTGCTCGCGGCCGCGCAACGCGGCGAACTGGCGGACGCCCATGCCCGTTTGCACGAAGCCGCCGAACGCGCCCTCATCAGCCGCGCGTTTGAACTGGCCCACGGCAACCAGGCCAAAGCCGCGCGCTGGCTCGGCATTTCGCGGCTGACGCTGCGCGAAAAATTGATCCAGTTCGGCCTGCATCCAAAGCAGGAACAATAATGAATTCCCCATTCATCTAAATTGAAGATAAACCCGGCTGCCGTCGCTGCGCACCGATCCGCCTTTCGCCGTGAGAAACAGGCGCGCCACCGCAACTTTTCCATTTTGCAGAAAATAATCTGCAACCGTCTTGGCGCGCGCGGCGGCCAGCGTTTCCAGATCGCCTTGAACGACGGGACAGGTTGCCAGCAGCACGGCTTCCATCGGGCCGGGCGGCGGAACCAGCTTGGTCTGATATACAGCGGTTGGAGAAGTTTCCGGCTTTTTGGACAAATGGAGCCGCATCAGCAGGGGCGCGCCCTTTTCCGCCGTGATCCGGCGCGGCAGAACCTGTGCGGCGAAGGCGGCGAGGTTGGTGTTTGCGGCGATCAGTTCCGGCGTGATTTTTTTATCGGCCAGCGCTTCGTCGTATAATTTCTTCACCCAATGTGCGCGTTCGTCCGGCGTGAGGACAATCTGGTCCACCGGATTGGTTGCCTGTTCCGGCTTGCGGAGTTTCATCCAGACCCGCGTGCGGATTTGCCGGTCGAGCGCGGCGCGCTGCAAACCTTCGCGGTCGCCGTCGGGATTAACACTGCCGGCAATTTCCAAATTCAAAGCCGGTCGCTCATAAAGCCCCTTCGCCAGCGTGTCCAGTTTTTTCCGGTCGTCCGCCGTCAACTCTGCGCTGCCCGGCGCGAAATCCTGATAGCCGAGTTCCTCGCCGCCACCGCCAAACGCCGCGCCCAGCAACGAGAATGGCGACGTGGCAACTTTTTCAAGAATGTTCACGATGGCGCGTTGAACCACCTTGCCGATGCGGAATTTCGGATCGTCGAGGCTGCCGTCAATTGGCACGTCCAAAACGATTTTGCCGTCGCGATCCTTCAAAATTGCAATCGCCAGCCGCATGGGCAGTTTCGTCGCGTCCGGGCTGTTCACCTTTTCGCCAAACGTGAACTGGTCGAGCGTGATGACATTTTTCGCCCGCAACTGTTTCCCGACGAGGTCATAGTTGAGGTCCAGATTCAGTTTTCCTTCGGCGATGCGGTAGCCCGCAAACTTCGATGCGTAGGGGCTGGCCGGCGTCAAGTCCACGTCCTGCACGGAAATTTTTAGGTCGTTCGTCGCCGCGCTGTTGAGCGGATTGATCGTGCCGGTGATGGTCACCGGGCCGACGCCGTCCACGGCCGCCTTCAGATTCACAAAGCCGTGCTGAAGTTGTTCGGAGGAAATTCCGGCGACATAACCTTCCAATCGTTGAATTCCCAGGTTCACGTTTGGCTGAACGGAGCGGTCGGTGAAGCTGACGACGGCGTTGGAAAAAACGATCGCGCCGATGGAAATCTGCGGCAGCAACGAATGGGTCGCGGCGGATTTTTCCGCAGCGGCGACGCGCGTTTCGACCGTCGCGGGCGCGTTCGTCAGTCGCAGTGCGTTGAGCAGGTTGATCGTCTTGTTCGTTTCGATGACCAGCCGCGCGTAGGCGTCGTCCACGTCAATTTCCTTGAATGCGACGGACGGGGGATTCAGGTTGGCGTCAATGCCGTTGAAGCGGAGCGAATTCCAGTTCACCAAACCTTCGGCGCTGATGCTGTCCGCAGTTTTGAAATCGTCGAGGCTCGCGTCGCCATGAAACGCGACCTGCGGCAGTTCGCCCGCCAGCGTGCGCAGGCTGATTTTCCCGTGCAAACCCAGCTTGCTGTCGAGAATGAACAGGTCCAGCTTCGGTTCGAGATACGGATCCAGCGTGCTGAAATCAAGCTGGTCCAGGTCCAGTTGAATGTCGGCGGTCGGCGGCAGAAACGATGCGGTGGTTGCGGCCCTGATGGTTCCATTCGTGTTCCAGCGCAGGGAAAGTTCCGCCGTCAGAACGGCGCCGGGCAGGTTGGAAATGTTTTTTGCATCGAGCGTGATGCCGTCCAAGTCCAGGATCGCCGGACGCACATTCACATTGTCCTCCAGATGCAGCGCGCAATTGGTCACGGTCACGCTGCGGACGGTGGCACTCCACTGGTTGGTGCTTTGCAGCAGCATCGCCACGGTGTTGGTCACGGAACGAAGCAGGAACAAAATTCCGGCGGGCGCATTCGTCACCGGTTCCGCCGGCTTCGCGAGTTCCACGACGTTGAGGGCCTTGTTTTTGTCGCGGCTCAAAAACAGTCTGGCGCCGTCCGTCATTATTGAGTCCACCGTCGCCTGGCGGCTCTGCAAATTCACGCTCGCGCCGGTCACGGCGAACAACGGCAGATCCATGATGTCGTTGCTGTCGCCGGGCGCGCCGAGCCTGAAATCGCGCAGCGCGAACGCCGAGTCGTCCACGACCGCCACGCGGTTGGTCGCGCTCCATTCAAAATGATACTTCGTGTCCGTCGCGATGGAGCCGTCGCGGATCTCGAAGCGCACCAGGTCCTGATATAGCGCCGCGTATTTGTTCAGCGTGAAGTTGAACAGCTTCACCTCGCCCTGCGACCGCAGCGGAGCCAGGGAAAAATACCCGCTCCACGAAATCTGCTCGCCCGCGTCCGTCGTGCCGCTGAAGGCGTAGGGGTTCTTGTTGTCCGGGTCGGTGCGGAAATCGTCGAGCGCAAAGTCCAGCGGGCCGAGCGTCCGCTTGAACGGTTCGCGCGGCGTGAAATCCGCCAGCGACGCGGTCGCGCCAATGATGCGCAGCGACCGGATGTGCAGCACGAGCGGCTTGGATTCGGTTTTTGTTTTGGCCGTTGCGGGCGCGGCGTTGGTGGAAAATTTTTCAACTAGGTCGGAAAAGTTGAACGTGCCGTCATGGTTCATCTGCGCCCGCGCAAACGGCTTGACGATGTTGATTTCCTTGAACGTCCACGCTTTGGTGAACAGCGAGGAGATTTGAAAATTCACATAAACCTCGTCCCACGAAACGAACGGACCGCCATCCCGGTCCTTGATGAGCAAACCGCGAATCGTCGTCGAAAGCGTGAACGGATTGATTTTAATTTTTTGAATCGAAACGTCACGGTCGAGCTGTTTGGAAAGCTGCTTCACCGCGAGGCTGCGGACGATGGGCGGCAGGATCAGAAAACCAACAACGCTGTAGAAAACGAGGAGACCCAGAAACCAGAGCGCCAGCCTGCGTTTGCGCGACCCGATTGAGTTCCAGAACGGCACCTTCATAATTTCCAGCCGCAGGTTCGGGGCAAACGCCCGTGCCGTCAATCTTTTCGCGCCGCGCCCGATGGCGAAACCGCCGTGCCAAAAGTTGACGCGGCGAAGGTTCCGGCGCACACTCGCCTTCATCGCGACAATTCAAAAAACTCAAACGAGCCGGCTGAATTCCATCGCCCGGTTTCTGCACCGTCATCAATGGATCATCGGCGCTTTTGTCTTGGTGCTTGGCCTGACCGCAGGCATTGAACTGTGGATGGGGCGGTCGCCGCTGGGACCGGACGGACGATTCGGCTGGTGGGAGGGAAACATCTGGAGCAGTGAGAACTCGCAGCGTTTCGCCGACCCCTATTCCTTTTCGCACCTCGTGCATGGGATGTTGTTTTACGCCGCGCTGTGGCTGGTCGCGCCCAAGCTGCCCGTGCGCCAACGGCTGCTGATCGCGCTGGCGGTGGAAGCGGGCTGGGAAATCCTGGAAAACTCCCCGCTCATCATCAACCGCTACCGCGAAGCCACCATTTCGCTCGGTTACGTCGGCGACAGCGTCCTCAATTCATTGAGCGACGTTCTGATGATGACCCTTGGTTTCCTGTTCGCCTTCCGCGCCAGACCGTGGGTCACGGTGACGGCCGTCATCGTGATGGAGGCCGGTTGCGCGCTGTGGATACGCGACAACTTGACGTTGAACATCATCATGCTCATCCACCCGGTTGACGCCATCAAGCACTGGCAAATGGCCGGCGCACCAGGCGGTTGAATTGCTTAAAATCGACGGCCGCAGGTTCGGGGCGACGCATTCACACACGGAGCTTTCGTCCGCCAGCGGCCAATAATCCGAGTGATCCGGTGATTAGCAGGCTGGTCGAGGCAGGCTCCGGCACAGTTAAAACAGAAACAACGGCAAACACCTCATTGGGCGAACTTCCCGAAAAATTGATGGTTCCCGGATAGGCAACCGAGTCTCCAATGGGAAACCCTTGAGCATTTCCCGCCAACGTCTCCGGCGAGTCGCTGCTGACAAACATGAAGGTCGCAGAACCGCCCGGAGCGATTGCGTTGGACGACGCGCCTTGAAATTGGATGGAATTGCTGAACAGGCTGGCTGTCCAGCCCGATGAACCGCCGGAAGCGCTCACCGGGACTGAAGGCAGGAAAAAATGTCCAGGAATCCACGCATACCAAAAACCCTCGATGGAAGTTGTGTCGGTGGGGGCATTGCTTAAAATCAGGGTATAATCGTAAGTGTTGCCCGTCCCCGAAACACCGGTGAGAGTGCCAAAAGCGGCAATGCCCTGCGCATGGCTGGCAATGATGGAGAAAGTCCAAGCCGCGACAACGACAAGTATATTACGAATTGAGGCTGTTGTTTGCTTCATAAAAGTCCTTACGGTTTATTTCGGAATTCCGATTTAATTTCAACCTTCCCCGCCACTGTTTCAACTTTATGAAAATATGGCAAGCGAAATGTCCCCAGGAAAAACGGGTAACGTCCTAATTTGAAATTCGGAGCGCGAGTTGTCCCAACTCGCAGCGCGTGCCGATGGGCAAACCGTGGAAAAATATGACGCGCCTTTTTCAATTCAACGCGCTGCGGCTTGAGACAAGCCGCGCTCCGTCAAATTAGGACACCACCGAAAAACGCTCCGGCTTGACTAATGCCCCAACCCAAGTCATAAACGAACTATGCGTTTTGCATCCGCCATCGTTTTCGGCCTGGCCATGACGGCTTCGTTCGTCCACGCGGATGAGACGCTGCCCGTGCTCAAAGTCGGCAGTGAAATTTACAGCAACGTCACCGTTACCGCTGTTTCCGTCACGGACATTTACTTCACTTCCGACCGGGGCATGGCCAACGTCAAATTGAAAAAACTCGACCCCGCGCTGCAAAAGCATTTTCACTACGACCCGGTCAAGGCTGGCGCGGTTGAAAAGAAACTGGCCGACGACAAAATTCAATACCACGAGCAATTGCTGAAACAGTCCCGGTCATCGGCCATCGTCGCCAACGACACCGCTGCGGGATCGCCGCCGCCGATGCCGGTTACGGGAAAAAAGCTGTGGGCCAAATCCTTCCTGAACCAGAAAGTGCCGGAACTGGTCGTTGAAAAATGGCTGACGCCGCCGCCCGACATACGTGGCAAATTTGTTTTGGTGGATTTTTGGGCGACATGGTGTGGTCCCTGCCGCAAGGCCATTCCCGAACTGAACGCCTTCCAAAAACAATTTGCCGGCAAGCTGGTTGTCATCGGCATTTCTGGTGAAACCGAGGAAACCGTGCGGAAACTCACCGATCCGCAAATTGACTATAGCATTGCCATAGACACCCAGTCCCGCACGGAAAAAGCCGTGGCAGTGACGGGCATACCGCACGTTCTCATCATTGACCCGCAAGGCTATGTCCGCTGGGAAGGTTTTCCGTTTTTGGAAGGTTATGAGCTGAACGCCAATGTCGTGGCCGACATCATCGCCCGCTACTCCAAATGAACTGCCTGGGTTGCGGATTATTCGCCGCTTTTTGACCAGACTAAAGTTCACGGGACCAAAGCCGGAGCCGCCATGCCCATAGTGAATTGGATGCTATCAATACCGGGGACTTGTATCTTGGACTTGACCGGTGAGTTGGCGAGAATCCGCTTGTCGGTTTGTCCGGGAGGCTGGCCAGCCTCCCGGACAAAGTCGTCGGAGATGAGATCGTTCGGGACTTGAACCGATGAGTTCGCGGGTCAGCTCGATCCTCTCTGACGCATGTTTCCAACTTGAACAGTTGCGTGAACCTATTGAGTTCGTATCGCAAGTAGAAGAATAAACATTCCCACCATGAAAATCCATATCGGAATCGACATCTCCAAGCTCCACCTTGACCTTTGTCACCACCAACAATCCACCCGGATTCCCAATACGGAGAAGGCCATCAAGCGCTGGCTCAAATCCCTCCCGCCAACCGCCGTCCTGGTCTGCGAAGCCAGCGGGGGTTACGAATCTCTGCTCATCGTCTTGGCGCACGCCGCCCGGCGTCCCATTGCCCGCCTCAACGCCCGGCAGGTTCGTGACTTTGCCAAAGCCAAAGGCCGCCTGGCCAAGACCGACAAGATTGACGCCCAGATCCTCGTCGATTTTGCAGAGACCTTCCACCCAGAACCGCTCGACCTCCCTGACCCGCTCCAACAGGAGCTTGCCGCCCTCGTCAAACACCGTGCGCATCTGCTCACGCAAATAACTCAAAACAATAATCTGGCGGAAACCCTCGCCGACAAAAAGCTGCTCACCTTGGTGGCCAGAACCGTCGCCTTCCTGCGCAAACAAGTTGATCAAATTGAGACGCTCATGGCCGACAAAATCTCCCTATCTCCCCAACTCGCCGCAAAAACCCAGCGGCTTCAGCAAGTCCAAGGCATTGGTAGCCTTAGTGCCACCGCCCTGATCGCCCTCATGCCCGAACTCGGCTCCTTGTCCGATACGCAAGCTGCGGCACTGGCAGGCGTCGCTCCTTTCAATCGCGATAGCGGACAGTATCGCGGCCAACGCCACATTGCGGGCGGTCGCGCCCAAGTCCGCACGGTCCTCTACATGGCCGCCTTGGTCGCCTCACGCCACAACCCAGTTCTCAAACCCCTCTACCTGCGCCTCCTCGCCAACGGCAAAGCCAAAAAACTCGCCCTCACCGTCCTCATGCGCAAACTGATCATCCTCGCTAACCGCCTCTTAAAAAATCCCGCTTTTTCCCTTGCCACTTAAGACAGTTGCTGACCCCTTTA
>DATCBW010000198.1:0-4766 GCA_036511615.1 Verrucomicrobiia bacterium
ATCCGCACCGGCGTTCCCGGCATCGCGCTGCGGACGACCTTCATCGTCGGTTTTCCCGGCGAAACCGAGGCGAGCTTTCAGACGCTGCTGGATTTTATCCGCGACACCAAGTTCGAGCGGCTGGGTGTTTTTGCGTTTTCAAAAGAAGCCGGCACGCGCGCTGGGGCGATGGCCAGCCAGTTGTCCGGCAAGGTGAAACAAAAACGCCGCGAACTGGCGATGGCCGCGCAGCACAAGGTCGCTGTGGAAGTTTCCGAAAGTTTTGTTGGCCGCGAAATCAAAGTCCTTGTTGAATGTAAAGCCGGCTCAAAACAGCTTCAGAACGCGAATGTCAGTTCGTGGGAACACGGCCTGTTGCGCGAACGTGATTCCGTGAAAATTGGCAACCGGCAGCCGGCAACCGGCAATTTTCTGGTCGCCCGCAGCGAAGCCGACGCGCCGGACATTGACGGAAGGGTTTATGTTCGAGGCAAACTGCCGATTGGCGAATTCGCTAGAGTCAAAATCATCGGCCACACCGACTACGATTTGATTGCGGAGACGGTTTAAGGTTGTAACTTTTCCACTCCGCCGCGCGGACGATGAAGCGTCGAGCCGGTCACTGCCCGGACAGTTTTTTCACTTCAATCAAAACGTCCGCCGCCTTGGTGCGGTCGCCGTGGGTGTGGCTGGTTTTGGCAAAGCGCACGACGCCGGTTTTATCCATGACGAAGGTCGAAGGGTAGGCGGTTTCGCGCGGCGCATCCCAGCGGAGGCCGTAGGCGGTGACCATCGCGTAGTCCGGGTCGAGAACATAAAGATAATCCTTCGGCCACTCCTTGCCCTTCCAGGTCTTGAATTCCTCGGCGTGGGCTTTCAGGTCGGCTGCCGGACCGGGATAGACAAAAACAAGCTGTGCCTTCGCGTCTGCAAAACCCTTTTGCGACGCGATGAAATCATGAACCTGCGTGTCACAAATCGGGCACTGATACCCCGGCCAGCCGCGCAGCACGACCAGCACCACGTCGCCCTTCGCGGTCAATTCGCTCATCTGCACGGTTTGATCGTCCAGCGTCTTGAGCGTGAAGTCGGGAATCTTGTCTCCCACTTTTGGAATTTCAGCAGCGTGGAGCGCAAACGTGCCGGCCGATGCCAACAGCGCCGTTGTCGCGCAGAAAAGGATGAGCCTGACCGAGCAGAAAAACGGCTTTAGGAGACAGATGAGAGGGTTCACTGTAGTTTTTGTCGTCATAGTTTGAATTGTGTTTTGCTCGTTCGATTCTTTCACGGATGATATTAAACCTAGAACGTGATTAAATCAATCGCCAGCCCTAATCTTCCACCGGCACGACGAGGCTGTCCATGATGTAATCCTTCCGCTCCGGCGTGTTCTTGCCCATGTAAAAATTGAAGATGGGGCCGGACTCGGCGCGTGGCGCGTATTCGATTTTGCTCAAGCGCATTTGCTTGCCGATGAATTGCGCAAATTCCTTCGGGCTGATTTCACCGAGGCCCTTGAAGCGCGTGATCTCCGGTTTGCCGCCGAGTTCTTTGATGGCATTGTCGCGCTCGGTTTCGCTATAGCAGTAAATCGTTTTCTCCTTGTTGCGCACGCGGAACAGCGGCGTTTCCAAAACGTAAACGTGCCCGTCGTGGACAAGCTGCTCGAAGAACTTGAAAAAATACGTGATCATCAGATTGCGGATGTGCATGCCGTCCACGTCCGCGTCGGTCGCGAGGATGACCTTGTCGTAACGCAGTCCCTCGGTGTTGTCCTCGACGTTGAGCGACTGCATGAGATTATACATCTCGTCGTTCTTATACATCACGTCGCGCTTGAGATCCCAGACGTTGAGCGGCTTGCCCTTGAGCACGAACACGGCCTGGTTGTTCACGTCGCGGCAGCTCGTGATCGAACCGGCGGCGGACTGGCCTTCGCAGATGAAAACCATCGTGCCGTTGCCTTTTTCCTTTTTCTTGTCGAAATGATTCTTGCAGTCCTTCAACTGCGGAATGCGCAGCGTGATGGATTTCGCGCGTTCGCGCGCAAGCTTCTTCACGTTCTGCAATTCCTTCCGCAACTGCTGTGTGTCCGCCACCTTCGCCATGATCGTCTCGGCGATCTGCTTGTTGCGCTGGAAAAAATGCAGCAACTCCTCGCGCACGTTGTTCACGAGTTCGGTGCGGATTTCCGTGTTGCCCAATTTATTTTTCGTCTGCGATTCGAAGATGGGGTCTTTGAGACGAATCGCCACCGCGCCGACCATGCACTCGCGCACGTCGTCGCCTTCGTATTTGGTGTTGCCGTATTCGTTGACCGCCTTGAGCAATCCTTCGCGGAAGGCGCTTAAATGCGTGCCGCCGTCGCTGGTGTATTGGCCGTTGACGAAAGAATAAAACGTCTCACCGTAGCGCGAATTGCTGTGCGTGAAACAAAATTCCAGCGTCTTGCCCGCGTAATGCAGCGGCGAATAAATCGGCTCGCTGCCGTCGCTCGCCAAATCTTCCATCACCAAATCCATGAGGCCATGACGCGACTGAAAAACTTTCGGCTCGGCCAGCTCCGGCGTTTTCAAAATGAGCTTCAGTCCGGTGTTGAGATAGCTGTAATGCCGCAGCCGGCGCTCGATGTGTTCGAGGCGGAATTCGCTTTCCTTAAAAATGCTTTCGTCCGGCTCGAACTCAATCAGCGTGCCGTTCGGCTCTTTCGTCTTCCCGGTGTCTTCCTTTTTTAATTTTCCAATTTTGAAACTCGCCTCGGCAAACTCGCCGTCGCGATGGCTGCGCACGAAAAAGTTTTTTGAGAGTGCGTTGACGGCTTTCGTCCCGACGCCGTTAAGGCCGACGCTGAACTGGAACACCTCGTCGTTGTATTTCGCGCCGGTGTTGATTTTGGAAACGCAGTCCACGACCTTGCCGAGCGGAATGCCGCGCCCGTAATCGCGCACCGCCACGCGGTTGCCCTCGATGTTGATGGCGACCTCCTTGCCGTGGCCCATGATGTATTCGTCAATCGCGTTGTCCACGACCTCCTTGAGCAGGACGTAGCAGCCGTCGTCGGGATGCGCGCCGGAGCCGATGCGCCCGATATACATGCCCGTGCGCAGCCGGATGTGCTCCAGCGAGGACAGTGTCTTGATTTTGCTCTCGTCGTAAATGTGCTTTTTGTCTTCGGCCATAAAATTGTGCGGTGGAGAAAATGCGGCAAACGCGGAAAGAATTCAACGCAAAGACGCAAAGTGAAAAATAAATTTGCCGCTTGGAAAATTTCCTGGGTTGTGCGACAAAGTTGGGAATACGGAAAGCATCCGATGAAAGCGAACCAATTTTTTGCGCTGGCGACCATCGCCTTGTGCGGTGTTTGCAATTCGTTTGCCCAAACGTGGACGCAAACCAGCGCACCAAGTAAACAATGGACTTGTGTTGCTTCGTCGGCTGATGGCAGCAAGTTGTTTGCCCTGACTCCAACTGCTTACTACAGTTCCACCAATTCAGGAAACACTTGGAATTCAAATAGTGAGCCTCAAAGAGCATCCAATACCGGCGCTTGGGATTCCATCGCTTCCTCGGCGGATGGAAATAAATTGTTTGCGATTGCCGGCCAGTCAACTTGGGTTTCAACCAATGCGGGAGCAACTTGGATGTCGAACAATGTCCCAAGCGTGTATATCTGGGCGTTCGCAGCTTCGTCGGCGGATGGAAATAAATTGGTGGCAGTAGATGGTTTGTATTCTCCTTCGCCCGGTGGGAACATTTATACTTCAACCAATTCTGGAATCACCTGGACACAGACGAGCGCCCCCAGCAATTACTGGTCTTCGGTCGCTTGTTCTGCGGATGGAAACAAAATTGTGGCGGTCGCCTGGCCCAGTTCCCATTTGTCGCCCGGTTCGATTTATACCTCGACCAACGCAGGTTTCACTTGAACACGTCGGGAGTCACCTAACGCCAATCTTGTTTCCGCTGCCTCGTCGGCGGATGGAATCAAGCTGGTCGTTGCCAGCAACCCGGTCTTCAATTTCGACGTCACGCCTTATGTGTTGGTGAGTCCGGGCTTGGTTTACACTTCGACGGATTCTGGAATGACATGGGTTTCCAACAACGTGCCGAATACATTTTCTTGGCAACGCGTCGCGTCGTCGGCAGATGGCAGCCAGCTTGTGGCGGTTGCGCAAGGCTACGCCACAATTTACACTTCCATAAATTCAGGAGCGACTTGGATTTCAAATAGCGTGCCGAGTCAAATTTGGTATGGAGTCGCGTCTTCGGCTGATGGCGGCCAACTCGTAGCAGTGTCATTGTATGCGGTTAGTGGCTCCAATCCCCGCGGCATTTATACTTCGCAAACCACACCATCGCCGCAATTGAACCTTGCACCTACGTCCAACAATCTCACACTGGCATGGACGGTGCCCTCGACGAATTTCGGCTTGCAATAAAATTCCGATTTGACGACGACGAATTGGTCGGACGTGACAAACACACCGATACTCAATCTCACCAATTTTCAAAATCAAGTTGCGTTGCCCTTGCCCGCCGGCAATACCTTTTACCGGCTCAAAACTCCGTAATCATGCGGCCGGGCTTTGGACCTGCACCCGCCTTGACGTCATTTCGTTTCATAATAGAATTTGTGCCTATGAATCCTTTCTCCAAAAACTCCTCACGGCGCGAATTTCTGCGCCAGCTTTCCCTCGGCGGCGCCGCCGTGGCCGCCGGAATCGGCTTTCCCAATTTTTCACCCGCGCAGACGGCAGCAGCCGGTGCGCCGCGCAAACAACTCGGCG
>DATCBW010000199.1:0-3123 GCA_036511615.1 Verrucomicrobiia bacterium
GCCGTCGGGCAACGGCGGCGCGAAGGACGAGGGAAAATCAATCGGCTCCTGCCGCACTTGGGAAGTTAGTCTGCGGAAGATGCGCAATTTACTGTTGATCGGCGCAAAGAGGTCGGTGAAAGTCCCGACGGTTTCCGCGCTGCCCAAAAATAAAATGCCGCAGGGACTCAAACTGTAATGGAACAGCGGAATGAGTTTCTTCTGCATCTCTGGCGCGAGATAGATCAGCAGGTTGCGGCAGCTCAAAAAATCCAGCTTGGTGAACGGCGGATCCATGATGAGGCTCTGCGGCGCGAACGTCACCATCTGCCGGATCTCGGAAGTCACGCGGCAGCCGTTGTCTTCCTTGGTGAAGAACCGGCTCATTTGTTTCGGTGCCACGTCCGCGCAAATGTTTTCCGGATAGACGCCTTGCCGCGCCTTGGCGATCGCATCCTTGTCCAGATCGGTGGCAAACACCTGCAACGTGATTTTTTTCCGGGGCTTGAGCTTGTCCATCACTTCCTTGAAAACCATCGCGAGCGAATACGCCTCCTCGCCCGTGGAGCAACCCGGCACCCACGCGCGCAACATCTGCCCGTTCGGCCGGCTGGCGATGAGCGCGGGAAGAATCCGTTTGCGCAACTCCTCCCATGCCGCCGTATCGCGGAAGAAACTCGTCACGCCGATCAGCAATTCCTTGAACAGCAGATCCAGCTCCTGTGAATTCTCCTGCAAGTAACGGACGTAGTCCGCGATCTTGACGATCTGATGGATGCCCATGCGCCGTTCGATGCGACGATAGAAAGTATTTTTTTTGTAGAGCGAAAAGTCGTGGCCGCTGTGGGTGCGCAGCAGGATGATCGCCTTTTCCAGCGCGCTCTGCGTCTTGTCTTCCATCGCTTCTTCGGGCGTGTGGCGAACGGAAGTGCGGTTCAGATACGCGATGATCCTGGCCGGCAGATCGTCCACGGGCGCGACAATATCCGCCAGCCCGGAATCAATCGCGCTGCGCGGCATGCCGGCAAATTTCGCCGTCGCCGGGTCTTGCACCAGCACCACGCCGCCCTTTTCCTTGATGGCGCGCAACCCCAGCGTGCCGTCCGAACCCATGCCGGAAAGGATCACTCCAATGCTGTGTTCCTGCCGGTCTTGGGCGAGGGAGCGGAGGAAAAAATCAATCGGCAGCCGCAAGCCGCGCGGCGTGGTCGGTTCGAGCAGATGCAGCACGCCGTGCAGGATGGACATGTCCTTGTTCGGCGGAATCACATAGACGGAGTTTGGCTGGACGAGGGTGCGATCCTTCACCTGGATCACTTTCATGACGGTGGTGCGTTGGAGCAGTTCGGGCATGATGCCTTTGCGCGTCGGGTCGAGATGCTGGATGATGACAAACGCCATGCCGCTGTTCTTCGGCACATGAGCGAGGAAATGTTCCAACGCTTCGAGGCCGCCGGCGGAAGTGCCAATGCCGATGATGGGAAATGAACCGCCAGAAGTGGCGTGGGATTTTGGGGAGGCAACTTGACCCGCATTTTTACGGCGGCGTGACGATGAAGACTTCTTTTTCATGCGCTAATTTTCTTTCTGCGTCGAATCATCACCTTTTTGGTTCCGGTTGTAGAGCGCGGAATCACAAGTTTTGACAGGTCGGCAGCCGGCTTCCCGCTGCGAATGGTTGTGGAGCCGTTCTTTCTTCCATTGGCGGCACCAACGAGATCCATCAACTTGGGCGCAATCTTGTCCAGGGGCAGGATAAAATCAACATCGCCGGTTTGGATGGACGTTTCCGGCATGGAGAAATTTTCCGACGTGGGCCGGTCTTGCGCGATGACCTGGCCGCCTTTCTCCTTGATGATCTGCACCCCGAATGATCCGTCGCCGTCGCCGCCCGTGAGGACTACCGCGATGGCTTCCTTTTTATAGACATCGGCCACCGAAGCAAACAGCGGCTCGGCGGACGGACGGGCATAATGAACTTTTTCCGCACTGGATGAAGAAAGTTTAAGGCGACCCCCTTTTGCCACAGAAAGGTGATGATTGGGTGGGGCGATAAAAACACTCGACTGGGATAACACGTCGCCGGTATGCGCCTGCTTGACTGCTAGATAAGTGCGGCTTTTTAATATCTCGGCCAGAAGACTTTTATGATCGGGCGAAACGTGCATCACGATGGTGATGGCCGCCGGGAAGTCCGCCGGTAACGCTCCGAGAATCACGGACAAGGCCTTCAAACCGCCTTCCGAAGCCGCGATGGCGATGACGGGGAATCCCGCCGCCGCCAAAGCCAGAGGCCGGGCAGGTGACGTCGGGCCTGTGGCGCGGGTCGGCGGCTTCTGCCGGGGTTCAGGTGTGAGCTTCGTTTTCATCATCTTGACAATATGACCTGCAACAGCGGGAAATCCGGTGACTGACCGGGTGCTTCACGCCGGTTGAGGCACCTCGAGTTTGCGCGCGTAACGCTGCACGGTTCTGGCTGATTTTACGACCAATCGTTGCGTGCTGGCGATTTCATTTTTGAGCGACTTGGTGTGATTCCGGTCGCCCTGTTGCAAGGAGAGCAGCCGGACATTGATGCCCAGCAGCGTCTGGGCGATTTCGTCCTGAAGCTCGCGGCTGATTTTTTTTCGCTCATCTTCCTGCGCTGTTATGACCTGATGCGTCAGTTGTCGCAAATGCTTTTGCAGTTCGAGCGATTCATCCAAAGATTTCTGGTGGCAATTGCCGCGTTTCGCGAAGTCATCTTCCATCACCTTGCGCCGGACGACACCCTGTTGCAATTGACGGTTGGAAATAGCCAGTTCCTCCGTGCGCTCGCCCAGCTTGGTCATCAGCTTGCTCAAGTGAGCTTTGGTCTGCCGCGCGGCGTGGTGCGTTTCCTCGATCAAAGTGTTGGCCTCGGTAAAAAAAAGTCCGGCCAGCTTGGTGAAACCATTTTTGGCGTGGGACAAATGAAAGTTGGCAAGCGCCTGCTCGTGAATCCGGGCCAGGTCCAATGTCTCCAGCCCGAGGGCGACCGCCTCACGCCCCAGTTCCAAGGCCGGCTGCAGGCTCGCGTTCGGCCCCTGCTTCAGGTGTTTTTCCAGGGCCGCCACATATCTTTGTGACAGCCCGCTTGATTTTGGTTTCATTTCAGTATGGCGG
>DATCBW010000200.1:0-3077 GCA_036511615.1 Verrucomicrobiia bacterium
TAGCGATAAATCTGCACGCTGGCATTTCGATTGCCCTGCCGCAAAATACGTCCCTCGCGCTGTTCCACGTCCGCCGGTCGCCACGGCGCGTCCAGATGATGCAGCGCAATCAAACGTTCTTGGACATTGGTGCCGGAACCCATTTTCTGCGTGCTGCCAAACAGAACGCGAACCTTGCCCGCGCGAACGGAACGGAATAACGCCACCTTCGCGTTATCGGCGTCGTAATCCTGAATGAAGGCGATTTCGTTTTCCGGGATGCCCAGGCGCTTCAATTTGTCTGCCGCGTCACGATAAACGGAAAAGCCCCGGTCTTGGGGCGTGGATAAATCGCAAAACACAAGCTGCGCCAAACGATCATCCTTCGTCGCCTCCCAAATCTGATGAATTTTTTCCACGGCGAGATTAACTTTGCTCTGCGGGTCGTCCGGCAGGCTGGGTTTCATCAGGCGCAAATCCAACGCGGCCTTGCGGCCTTCGGTGGTGATTTTGAGCATGTTGTCCTCGCGCGGGTCAACGCGCCCGTGCCTCAACGCCTCGGCGCGCTTGGCCAGCCCCTCGACAAACTTTTTTAATTCAGGAGAGGCCGGCGCATTGCGGATCGCCGGTTTTTCCCCTTCCAGTTTCGGACGTTTAAGATTGAGCATCTGCGCGGTCTGCACGTCCGCCGTCTGCCGGAAAATCTGCATCAGCTCCGGCACATTGACGAACCGGGCGAAGCGCGTGTTGATCCGGTAGCCCGCGCCGTCCGGGGAAAGTTCCATCGCCGTCACCGGCTCGCCGAAGGTTGCGGCCCATGAATCAAAATGATTCAGGTTGTGCTTTTTCAAATCCTCCGGCTGCATATAGCGCTGCATGGTGAACATCTCGGCCATGCTGTTGGCAATGGGCGTGCCGGTGGCAAACACCACGCCGCCGCCGTTGTTCACGGATTGAACATGACGAACTTTCAAATACATATCGAAGGCGCGTTCGCTCGCGGTCTGCGGCAGTCCGGCGATGCGTGTCATTTTGGAGACGTAGAATAAATTTTTGAAATAATGCGCCTCGTCCACAAAGATGCGGTCAATGCCAAGCTCCTCAAAGGTGAGTGTGTTGTCCTTCTTGTGTGTGGCCGCAAGTGATTCCAGTTTTGCTTCCAACCGTTTCTTGGCCTTTTCAATTTCCTTCACCACGCGCCGGTTGTTCGGGTTGGAGTGTTCCCGTTTGATTTTTTCCAATTCCTCCAACTGCTCCTTGAAGAAACGCTCCTGGGTTTCACGCGACAATGGGATGCGCTCGAAACCGGAGTGCGTGACGATGACGGCATCCCAATTGCCGGTGGCGATGCTGCTGAACAATTTTTTCCGGTTCTGCGATTCAAAATCCTCCTTGCCCGCCACGAGAATGTTTGCGCCCGGATACAACATGAGCAATTCGGTCGAAAACTGGCCGAGCATGTGGTTGGGCACGGCGAACATCGGCTTGCGCGCCAGCCCCAGCCGCTTCAATTCCATCGCGGCGGCAACCATCGTGTAAGTTTTGCCCGCGCCGACGACATGGCCGAGCAGCGTGTTGGGCGTTTGCAAAATGCGCCATACACCTGACTTCTGGTGAATGTGAAGTTGAACGGCCGCACTGGCTCCCGGCAAGGTCAGGTGTTCGCCGTTGAACGTGCGAACGCGTGAGTGATTGAATGTATCATTGTAAAGGCGGCACAGCCGTTCCCGCCGTTCATCATCCGACCAGATCCATTCTTTGAATCGTTCCTTGATGCGTTCCTGTTTTTCCCGCGCGGCCTCGGTGGACTGCGCGTTGACGACGGGCTTCTTGTCCACATAATCATAAACGGTCGGGGTCTTGAGATTGAGCGTTTCCTCGATGAGTTCAAGGCCGGTGTAACGGTTCGTTCCCCAATCAGTGGTGTTGGCGGTCGCCCCTTTCGCCTCCCAATTGCCGGTGACGTGCCACGAGCCGAGCGCGTGAATGTGGCCGACCTCAACGCCGGACGGGACGGCGAGCAACTCGTGGACGAAATTTTGCACGTCTGATGGCGGCAACCAGGATGCGCCAAGCCGCACGTCAATCTCGGTGGCGGGCAAATCCTGCGGCTGCACCGATTTCAATGCCTCGACATTTTCGCGGAAGCGTGGGTCACTGACATTGGCGGAATCGGCGGCGACAAGTTTTTCGCGGACATTGCCGGAAAGATACTGGTCTTCGGTTTCCCATTGTTTGGTCTGCGGGTTGAGAAAAATCATCCCTTTCAAGTCCGGCAAGAATTCCTCTGTCGGACGAGACAGCAAACCGGCCATGTGCGCCAAGTCCACCCGGCCTTTTTCATTCAGCGATACAAGCAAGGCTTCCTTGGGTGAACCGACCGATTCAACCGGCTGTTTGTGATGGATGGTGCGCTCACGGAAAATCGAGGCTTTGACCGCCACTTTGGTTTCCTCGTCGTAGTTTTCCAGCGAAAGCAGCAACGGCAAATCCGGGTCGCCATGAAACGCCCGTTGATTGATCGGGGAGTTGATGGAGCCGAACCGGGAAATAAAACGGTCGTAGGCGAAGTTGAGTTGTTCGCGCGCCTCGACAACCTGCCCCTCGCCGCTGCCGTCGAGCTGCGAGCGCATACAATCCCGCACCGCGTCGCGCACGGCAATCAGCCGCCGAATCCGCGAGCGCGTTTCGACCGGCAGATCGTCCAACGGTTGCAGGACACCATCCTCGTTCAGACACAACCGGCCATCCTCATGGATGCAATAGGCATTGGGCTTGATGTAATCCGGCGCGGGAATGGCCGGGTCAAAAGCTTTTTTGCCGGTGGATTGGCCTTCGTAAATGTTTTGGGGCAGGCGGGCAACGGCCTGTGCCAGCGCCTCGCCCAGCTCGCGGTCGTCCGGCACCAGCACCGGCTCGCCGTCACGATACATTCCTCTGGCGAGTCGCATCTGGCCCAACATCATTTCGGGATGGATGGCGAAGTATTCGTTGATGGAAAACTTTTCCTGCCGGTCGTTGGTAAAATCTGTCGCCATTTTCCAAACGGGGCCGCGTATTGCTTCACCGGCGCGCAGTTTGCGGAGCATCACGATGTC
>DATCBW010000201.1:0-4949 GCA_036511615.1 Verrucomicrobiia bacterium
TCGCCCCACCGGTTTCAGTTCCGAAGGAACGTCGGAAATTAGCCAGCCACGAAGTGGCTGGAACATTGCCCGAAACGATTTTCATGTCCTGAAGGGACACCGGACATTTTCCACCGTCCTTTCAGGACGGAATTTTTTGCGGACGGTTTGCCAGCCACTTCGTGGCTGGCTAATTTCCGGCTGTCGCTCCGCGACTCAATTTGTGCTGGCCGTGATGATTTTATTTTTTGACGTTGGCGCGACGGCGGAGACGACGAACACTTTGTCCGACGCGGAAATTCAAGGCCGCGCGCTGGCACAGAAAATTTTGGAACAACGCCCGACAGAGAATTCCACGAACACCGGCGTCTTGCAAATTCGTGACGGGAAAGGCAATTCGACAAAATTTCCAATAAAATGTGACGTGATCGTCACGCCGACAAATTGGGCGAGTATTTACGATGTAGTGCTTTACGAAACTGATTACAATGCTGGGGAATTGAAACTTACGGTTACACATAATCTCGGGGAGACGAATACATATTTCGTGGAAAATTTAAGCGGCAATTTGGATTTTGTGCGCGAGGTGCGAGATCGCAAACAGCGAAACACGCAGGTCTCAATGTCATCGGAAACGCTTGGTGGGCTTTACGCTTATCAAATAGCCAAACCTTTCGCCGGCTCTGATTTTTCTATTGCCGACCTCGGCCTGGAATTTCTCCACTGGCCGGAGCAGAAAGTTTTGAAGAGGGATGTCCATCGCAGCCGCGGCTGCACGGTTTTGGAAAGCACAAGCCCATATCGTTTGCCCAATGGCGATTTGTTACCAGACCGCTATTCGCGCGTGGTGTCGTGGATTGACAGTGAAACGCTCGGCATTGTGGAGGCGTATGCCTATGACGCGAAGGGAAAACTGCTGAAGGATTTTTATCCCAAGGATTTCAAAAAAGTGGACGGCCAGTGGCAGGTGCAGACGTTGGTGATGGAAAACGTCCAGACCGGCTCGCGCTCGCGGCTGGATTTCGATTTGAAAAAGTGAACGGCTGCGAATAACTCCTGCCGCCGCGCGCTTGACTTCAATTTGCCGCCGCTTCACGCTGCCCGCGATTTCGTATGAACTTGAATTTTAACCGGAACATTCTGACGGCCGGCGCGGCGCTTTTTTTGAGCGCGCGGCTGCTGGCGGCGGACGCTTCCGCGACGGACACCAATGCGGTTTCGCCCGTCACCCGCGACGAGATGGCGAGAAACTACCTGCAAATCCAGGAGCAGATCCACGAGTCGCAACTGGCCATCGAACAAAGCCAGCAGGCCGCCGCCGATGCGGCCAAAACCAACACGGACGTGCTGACGGCGCGCATCAAGTCGCTGGAACAAACCGTCGCCACGCAGCGCGTGAGCGACACGGAAGCAGCGCGCAAGACGCAGCAGTTGACGCTGTTCATGGCGGGCGCGTTCGGGCTGGCCGGGCTGGGCATCATGCTGCTGATGGTTTATTTCCAGTGGCGCGCGTTCACGCAACTGGCGGAGATTTCGCAGCGTCAGCACCTGGCGCTGGCGGACGCCGGCTCCGTCCACCAGCTTGCCGCGCCGGGCCGTGCCACGGTGGAAACCTCCAATGCGCAACTGCTCAACGTGGTCAGCCGGCTGGAGCAGCGCATCAGCGAACTGGAGAGCGGTCAAAAAATGCTGCCGGAAATCACCAAGGCCAAGCCGCCGGACCTGCTCACGGAAGGCCAGCAGTATCTCGATGCGAATGCGCCGCTGAAGGCGCTGGAATGTTTCGACAAATTTTTGTCCCTGCACCCGGAACGCGCCGAGGCGCTGGCCAAACGCGCGGCGGCGCTGGAAAAACTTGGGCGCGATGACGAGGCGCTGGCGTATTACAACCGTGCGATCGCGGCGGACGGCACGCTGGTCGTCGCGCATCTGCACAAGGGCGGATTGCTGAACCGGCTGCGGCGCTACGACGAGGCGTTGAACTGCTACGAGCAGGCGCTGCTGGCGCAGGATAAAAAAGTAAAAGCCTGATTTTTCGGAGGCATCCGGCAGGCGCGAAATGCGGATTGACAACCGAATCGCCGGGGCACAGTAAAAGTGAAATGGATAGGCTGCATAAAGTTAAAAATAGGCTGCGAAAATTCACCGTTTCGCAGCTTACTTAATTGTTAGGTGGCATTACGCTTTATGACTCACTACCAGTTCATCATTTTGCAGTGCGTCTATGTTGTTGCCGTTTTGTCAGGCGTTGCCGCCAGCAAATTCGCGGCATTGCCTCCCCATGTGGTTGCCGCCAAGCCCAATCGCACCGAGCTTCTAAAGCAGAAGTCGAAGGCTTATCTCGGCGTTTTCCTGATTCTGAACACTTTGGTCGTTGTCGCCGGAGTGGTTGGTTTCGTTGGGATGTTATTTCTCTGGCCTGCGTCGCCGTGGATATTTGCCGGAGGCATCGCAGGCAAGCTCATATTTTTCCCAGCATTCACTTGGAAGGTTAAGAGTGGACTAGAGGATAGGCTTGCCGAGTTAGAGCTTTTTTTGGATGGCGTGTTTGTCGCCTTTATATTTTTTGGTCCCGCTAGGCATTTATTTTTCCAAGTATGATGACCATGCCGCTTAACACCGCGCTGGAGCCAACGGCAAGTATCCTCGCCGTTGGCAGCCTCACACAAATTCACGCTTGCGGTTTATCGCGCCGTGGCTCAACTTTGGATCGTTAGGCGAATTCGGGTTGAACCTTCAGTTAAAATTGATCCGGCTGGCGGTGCGCTCGGATTCAATTTGTTCGCGTAGCAAGTCAATTTTCAGCTTCAACAGCTCGCGGTTTTCCTTCGACTGGTCGGCGAGGTCTTTTTCCAGTTCGGAAATGCGCTGCTCGTAGGCGCGGAGGCGTTCGAACAGCGGCGTTTGGACGGATTCGAGGCGGCGGGCGAGTTCGGTCAGCTCGGCGGACGCGGCCTGCTGCGCGGCGAGGAGTTCGCGGCGCTGGGCGGCGAGTTCCTGCACGACGGCGTCCTTGAGCGCGTCCACAAGATGCGGCGCGAGGCTGGACTGGACGGAGTTCAAAAGCGTGTTGACGCCCGGCGGCGGGAGCAACTGGGTTTTGCCGTGAAGGATTTTTGAAATGATGCGGTTGGCCTCGTCCGTGCCGTCGCGTTTGCAGACGGGGCAGGCGACGGGCACGGGCATCCGACCGTCGTGTGGGTTGACTTCAAAGGAGTATTTCTGGCCGCAGGCGCAGAAAATTTTTATGGGAATCACCGGCAGTTTCACCAGAGGAAGGATTTTTGTTCGCTTAACAACTGGTCGCCGTTCCACAGGGTCGTGCGCCAGGCGGCGACGGAACCGAAGTTTTTTAATTCATCGCCGTCGAGCGTGAAGGTCGTCCATCTGCCAAAAGTTTTGGGCGTGACTTCGGTTTCAAAGATTTTGATTGTCGGCAGGCCGGTTGCGCCGATGCCGTGCAGTTCGACGCGGAGTTTTAATTTTTCATCGGCGGATTTCGCCGCCTTCCACAGCACGTCGAAACGGACGGCGGAAATTTCGTTGGTGTGGTCGCGCAGCCAAGTCTGATAGGCGTCGCGATCAAACAGGCTCGGTGATTTGGCGTTGCGGCCCTGCTGGTCGAGAAAGAACGGCAGCACTTTGACGACTGTGCCGGTGACGGCGTCGGCGGCAAAAGACTTGAATGAACCGAGCAGCAGCAGGGCGATTAAAATCCGGCGCATGGGAAAACAATGGCGCAGCGACACCGTGAATTCAACTCAATTCCAGTAGAAACGCACGACCTGCGCGTTCGGGCCGTTGCGCCAGATGACGGCGACATACTCGCGCGTGTAGCCGCCAATTTTGGCGGTGACGTGGACTTCAAAGGTCGTGCTTTTCGTGGTGATGTAACTGGCGATTTGCTGCATGGCCTGCGGAGCGACACCGGCGGTCAGGAGCTGGCCGGGATTGGTGAACGGCGTGTCGTCTTCCGTGCCTTCCTGGCCGTCGGGACCGGCGCGCCATTTGATGATGTTTTCCGCCGAGGTGGTGTCCACGCCGGGAATCAGTTGCAGCACGGTTGAGCCGGCGGTGTTGATGTTGATCCGGCCGGACGAAAACGGCGTGAACACATCTTGCAGGCCGAAGGCATAGCTGGGCGCCTGGCCCGGCGCGTTGCCAAAGCCGAGCTTGTGATGCTGGAACGCCGCGCCCTGGTCGTTCGTCACGCTGCCGCCCTTGAACATCGCGAGCGTGACGCCCTTGACGAGCAGCAGTTCCGAAATGTCGTCCATCGGCGCGTTCTTGGCGTCGTAGGGCGGCGTGAGTCCCTGATAATAATCGCTCTCCGCGCCGGCGGGCCGGGTGCCGTCGTCCGCGTCAATCCAGTCCAGAATCGAATCCGACACGACAGAGATTTCGCTCGCATCCACACCCTGCGCGGTGAGCACCTGCTCCAGCAGCGGCGGGGACGCGCTGTTGATGTTGATCTTGCGTTCGAGGTCAATGATTTTCACGGTCACGGTGCCGTCGCCGACGGGATAATTGTCCAGCGACAAACCCATCAGCGCGCCGTTCGTTTCCGAGCCTGCGCCCGGACCGCCCGCCCAGATTTGATTGAGCGCATCGTAAGGCTGGTTGGCGTCCAGCGAGATGACGTAGCTGGCCAGTTCCACGCCGGCGCGGCCCAGCCAGAGCAACTGTTCGTCGTTGTCCGCGTTTTGCGCGAGGTGCGTTTCCACCTTCATCGAATAGGCAAACGCGCCCGCCAGCAGCGTCAGCACCGTCACCGCCACCAAGGCGACGATGACGGCAATGCCGCGATTTTTTTTCCGGCGGGAAATTTTCATGGCTTTGGCACCGGCAATTGGATTTGCGGCCCGCCGCCGGGATTATTGTTGCCGCCTGGAGGATTCAATTGAATTCCGGGAAGTCCGGGAAGTCCGACCGGTCTGCCGCCGGTCTGCGCCATCGCCGGCATCATGGCC
>DATCBW010000202.1:0-5256 GCA_036511615.1 Verrucomicrobiia bacterium
CGGCGACGAGCAATTTCGGTTCGCTCGCCAGCGCCATCGCGATCATCACGCGCTGCTGCATGCCGCCGGACATCTCGAACGGATAATTTTTGATGCGCGATTCCGGCGCGGGAATGCCGACGAGTTTCAGCAGGCGGATGACTTCGGCGTCGTTCGCTTTTTCCGGGCGGTGCAGCTTGAGCGATTCCTTGATTTGATTGCCGACGCGGAAAACCGGATTCAGCGACGCGCCGGGGTCTTGAAAAACATAACTCACCACGCCGCCGCGAATCTGTTGCAGTTCGCGCGCGGACATTTTCAACGTATCACGGCCGTTCAATAAAATTTCCCCGCCAACATAATTGGCCGGCGGCACCGGCACGAGCCGCGCGATGGAAAGGGCGGTCACAGTTTTGCCGCAGCCGCTTTCGCCGACGAGACAGACAGTTTCGCCCGCGCCGATTGTGAATGACACATCGTCAATCGCGCGCAGTGCCTCGGCGTTTTTGCCAAAGTCCATTTTCAGATTTTTGATTTCGAGCAGGTTCATAACGACTTCGTGTCCGCCGCGTCTCTTAATCCATCGCCCAGAAAGTTGAAAGCCAGAACGGTGACAAAAATCGCCGCGCCCGGCGCGAGCAGCCACGGATAATTTTTCATGTATTCGGTGTTTTGCGCGGCGTTCAGCATCAAGCCCCAACTCGCGCTCGGTTCCTGGATGCCCACGCCGAGATAGCTCAACACCACTTCGCCGAGTATGTAATACGGCACGCTCAACGTGGCGGCGACGATGACGTAGGAAAATGTGTTCGGCAAAATGTGGCGCACGATGATTTTCAGATGCGACTGGCCGAGCGAGCGGGCGGCGAGGACGAATTGCTGTTCGCGCAGCGCCAGGGTCATTCCGCGAATCACGCGCGCCATGCTCGCCCAGCCGATGAAGCTCAAAATAATTATTATCATCGCGTAGATTTGCGCGGAACTCATGCTGGGCGGAAACGTCGCGCGCAGTGAAATGATGAGATACAGCGCGGGAATGGACATGATGAGTTCGCACAGGCGCATGATGACGGTGTCCGTCGCGCCGGAAAAATAGCCGGAAATGCCGCCAATGATCATGCCGAAGGTGAACGACAGCAGAATCCCAATTACGCCAATGGAAAGCGAGATTTGCGAGCCGTAAAGCAATCGGGAAAAAACGTCGCGGCCAAACTGGTCGGTGCCGAAAAGATAAACTGGATATTTGTCGTCGCCGGTGCCGAACAGGTGGATGGAGGACGGGATCAGGCCGAACAATTTGTATGCGTCGCCGTGAATAAAAAAGCGGAGCGGTTGGGTATCGTTCGGAACTTCGCGATACACGAAGTCGCCGGGCAATTGTTCGTAGCGCGGAACGACGAGATGAAAACTGGAAAGTTTCGGCCAGATGGGCGGATGAAAAAAACGGTCGCGATCCTGACGTTGATAATCATAAGGTGAAATGAATCCGGCGAAAATCGCGACGAGATAAAGAAAAATCAAAATCACGCCGCCGAACATGGCGATTTTCCGCCGCTTGAGCCGTTGCCAAAAAAGCTGCCACGGCGACAGCGGGGCTTTTGTTCTGGTAGTTGAAATGGGGTTGTCGGGTTCCATTTTATTTCAATCGGATTCGCGGGTCGCTCCACGCGAGCAAAATGTCGGCGATGAAATTTCCGATCACCAGCAGCGCCGTGGCCATGACGACGCAGTCCACGACGAGATAGGAATCCTTTGCAAAAAACGCCTCGATGGTCAGGCGGCCGAGGCCCGGCCACGCCATGATGTTTTCGACGATGAACGCGCCGCTCAACAGCGCGGCGAGCGAGTAGCCGAAAATGGTGAGCAGCGGGTTGATGGCGTTGCGCACCGCGTGCTTGTAGATCACCCAGCCTTCGCCGAGGCCGCGGGCGCGGGCGGCGGTGACGTATTCGGCGCGCAGCGTGTCGAGCAGGCAGGAGCGCATCCGGCGCATGATGCCGGCGAGGTCGGACGCGGCCAGGACAATCGCAGGCAAAATCAGATGATGCGCAAAATCCCAGAATTGTTGCAGCGGAGACAACAAGTCATGAATCGGACTTTGCGCGCCGCCGACGGGAAACCAGCCGGTCGCCGCCGCGAACCACAACGCCAGCAGCGACAGCAAAACGTCGGGGATGGAAAGTCCGACAAAGGCGATGAAGGAACATCCGTGATCCACCCACGAGCCTTTTTTGACCGCCGCCCAGATGCCGAGCGGAATGGCAATTCCCCACGCGATGATGAGCGCGGAAAATGAGAGCAGAAAGGTGTTCCAAAGCCGCTGGAAAATGAGCGACGTGGCCGGAATGTGGTAGGCCATGGAATAGCCGAAGTTGCCGCTCAAGACATTTTTCAGCCAGAAGACGTATTGGACATACCACGGGCGGTCGAGATGGAATTGCGCCTTGAGCCTGGCGATTGTATCCGGCGAGATTTGCGGATTTTGTGAAAGCGCGGTGAAATAGTTGCCCGGCGCGAGCGACATGAGCAGGAACGTGAGCAACGACACGCCCAGCAGGAGCGGAATCATGTGCAGCAGCCGCTTGAAAACAAATCGCCACATCGTTATAGCTTTTGAAAACGTGGCAAAAAATTCGGGCGCGGGCGAGTGAAAAGGAAACTTTCAGTGAAGGAGATGAAATGTTAATGTGACGCGCATGAAATGTATTGTCCGATTCTTTGCAGTTTTCGTGGCGGCGATATTTTGTTTTTCCGGCTGCGGAAAAAATTCTGAAACCGCGCCGGAAAAATCCGCCGCCAGTTATCCGCTGCCCGACCCGCCGCTGGTAGCGACGTGCCAGCCGGGCAAGCCGGGCGGGCGTCTCGTCGTCGCGGAACGCTGGGAACCCAAAACCTTCAATCCCATCACCGAAAATGAAGAATCTTCCATAGACATTATCCGGCTGATGTTTGCTTCGATGCTGGGCTTCGACGCGCCCTCGCAAGAGGTCGAACCGGGTCTGGCCGACTGGTGGACCAATTCGCCCGACGGCAAAACGTGGACATTTCATCTGCGGAAAAATTTGTGCTGGAGCGACGGTGCGCCGCTGACAGCGGACGACGTGGTGTTCACCTGCAATGACATTATCTACAACCCAAAAATCAACAACGTCACGCGCGACGCCTTGCAGGTGGACGGTAAAGATTTCGTGGTCTCGAAGGTGGACGACCAGACCGTCAAGGTGGTCACACCGGACGTCTACGCTCCCATGCTGGTGAATTTCGGCAGCGGAGTGCCGATCCTACCCAAACACATCCTGGCGAAATCCGTGGCGGATGGCACCTTTCTTTCGGCCTATGGCATCAATTGGAAGCCGCAGGACATTGTGTGCAGCGGGCCGTTCAAGCTCAAGGAATACAAGTCGGCGCAATACTCTCTGCTGGAGCGTAACCCCTATTTTAGCGAGGTGGATTCCAACGGCACCCGGCTGCCGTATTTCGACAACGTCATTTACACCGTGGTGCCGGACATGAACGCCCAGAACCTGGTTTTTTTAAGCGGCGAAAGCGACGCCCTGGACTTCATTTATTCGGACGCCTATAGCCAGTTCAAGGAAGCTGCCGCCAAGGGCAGCTTCGTTTTGGAAGAACCGGGTATCGGCTTGGAAACGACGTTTTTCTTCTTTAACGCAAACACCGGCACCAATCCCGTGACCGGCAAGCCCTATTTGAACCCGGCCAAATTAAAATGGTTCCGCAACGCAAAGTTCCGCCAAGCTTGCTCGTATGCGATCAATCGCGAGGCCATCATCAAAGCCATCTATGCTGGCAGGGCGACGGCTGGTTACGGCATCGTCACGCCCGGCAACAAAACATGGTATGACCCAAACATCAAAACGTATCCCTACGACCCGGCCAAGGCGCTGGAGTTGCTCAACGAGATCGGCATCTCAAGCCGCAACAGCGATGGAATTTTGGAAGACGCCGCCGGCAACCCGGTTCAATTCGTGTTCAACACCAACACCGGCGACAATACCCGCCTGAAGAGCGCCGTGATGATACAATCCGATTTGCAAAAGCTCGGCTTCAAAGTCATTCTCCAGCCGGTTGAATTCAATACGCTCGTTAATAAATGCGACGTCACTTTCGACTACGATTGCATCATGATCGGATTGGGCGGTGGCAGCACGGATCCAGGATCCAGCATGAACGTCCTTAAGTCCGGCGGCTTCACCCATTTCTGGTTCCCGCGCCAAAAAACGCCTTCGACCGATTGGGAGGCGCGAATGGATCGCCTGATGGATTTACAGATGCGGACATTGGATTTTGCCCAGCGAAAGAAGGACTTTGATGAAGTCCAGGAAATCATGGCCGAGCAACAACCGATGATTTTCACTGTCACGCCGTATTATTACGGCGCCATTCGCGCGGACATCGGCAACGTGCGGCCCACGGCGCTGGATTATCACCGCGTGACGTGGAACGCCGAGGAGCTTTACTTCAAAAAGTGAACCGCCGTCCGCTGGATTTCATTCCCCGCGATACACCGCCCGCGCGGTGCAGGTCTCGGCCACGACGACTTCCGTGAGCAGCGGAAGTTTGGGTTTCAGCTTTTTCCAGATCCAAACTGCGATTTCCTCGCTGGTCGGATTTTCGAGTCCGGGAACTTCGTTCAAATAACGGTGATCGAGCTTTTCCCAAAACGGCCTGAATGCCGCCGAGATGTCGGCGTAATCCATCAGCCAGCCAAGCTTCGGGTCGCACTCGCCGGCCACGACGATCTCCGCCCTGAAACTGTGCCCGTGCAGCCGCCGGCATTTGTGCGCCTTCGGCAAACGCGGCAGCAGATGCGCCGCCTCAAACTGAAACGATTTTCGTAATTCCATTTTCATAAGTTTTTCAATCCTCCTCGTCCTCGTCGTCATTCTCGTTCTCGGATTTTCGATTACGAACACGACGACGAGGACGGGGAGGTTTTAAGTTTCAAAATCCGTCCACGTCACCAAATCGCCCAGCGCGGGCCGGCCGTCGTGCCGCCACGTCAGCGGCGGGTTTTGCATCCGGCCCAGCGGACAAATCCGTGTTGCGCCCCAGCGCGCGAACCGCAGCGCCAGTTCCTTCATCTTCTCCGGCGGCGCGGCGATGCCCACGGTTGAAACTTTTCCGCGAATCTCGTCCACGCCCGGCATCACCGCCGCCACGTCCGGCACCGGCTTGACGTAAATGAAACGGTTCAAGGGCGAAAAATGAAACCGCACATCGTGTTCAAACACCACCGTCCAGGCCGTGGAATTCTGG
>DATCBW010000203.1:0-6005 GCA_036511615.1 Verrucomicrobiia bacterium
AAGACTGGCAAGCGACTGATTGATGAAATCCTCGATATGGCCAAACAGAATGGCACGGGTATGTGGACCTCACAAAGTGCGATGGAACTGCAAGTGCCGATTCCAACCATTGACTTGGCGGTCGCGATGCGGAATTTATCCGTGTTCGTGAAAGAACGCGAGCAGGCCGATGCAATTTTTCAGCGACCCATATGGCCGTTCACTGGCGACCGGAATACCTTTTTCGCGCAACTGGGTCGCGCGCTTTTTGCCGCAATGATTATCACCTACGCACAAGGCATGGCGCTTTTGACGGCTGCTTCAGAAAAATACAAGTATGATCTCGATCTTGAAGCCGTGGCGCGAATCTGGCGTGGCGGCTGCATCATCCGCGCCGCGTTGCTGGAAGACATTTGCGCGACGTTTCACACGAGGCGCGATTTGCCGAATCTGCTGCTCAATGCCAACCTGTCGCGCAAGCTTATCGAGCATCAGGAAGATTTGCGTCAGGTGGTGTGTAGGGCGGTCGAGTCAGGCGTGCCGATTCCGGGGCTGATGATTTCGTTGGGTTATTTCGACGCCTATCGCAGCGTGTGGTTGCCGGCGAATCTGGTTCAAGCCCAACGCGATTATTTTGGATCGCATACCTATGAGCGTATTGATGCCAAAGGCACTTTCCACACGGAATGGGAAAAGAAATGAAACCAATGAAACCAAACGACCAACTCGAACCGACGGTTTTCGTTATTTTTGGCGGAGCCGGTGACTTGACCTGGCGCAAACTCGTGCCGGCCTTGTTCGACCTCTCACAGGATCGCAGCCTGCCCGCGCAATTTGCGATCATCGCGGTTGACCGCATCAAACTCGGTGATGACGCGCTACGCCGCCGATTGCACGATGGCGTAAATCAATTCTCCCGTTTCGGAAAAGCCAAGTCCGCTGCGTGGAATCAATTTGCGAAACACATCCACTACCAACAGGGCGATTTCAAGAAACCGGTGACCTACGCGGCTTTGGGTAAACAGTGCGCGCAGTTGGAAAAGGAATGGGGAATAAAAGCTCATCGCATTTTTTATATGGCCACGCCGCCTTCTATGTTCGGCGAAATTCCAAAATATCTTGGCAAAGCAGGATTGGCGCGCGACCGGGAATTTGCGCGAATCGTGATTGAAAAACCCATCGGCTACGATTTGGAATCGGCGCGCGCGTTGAACGCCGTTCTCGCCGCCAGTTTTGATGAATCCCAAATTTTTCGGATTGATCACTATCTCGGCAAGGAAACCGTGCAGAACATTCTGGCGTTTCGTTTTGCCAATCCGTTGTTCGAGCCGATGTGGAATCGTCGCTATATTGATTATGTGACCATCACAGTCGCCGAAACCGTGGGCGTCGAGCATCGCGGCGGTTATTACGATCACGCTGGCGCGCTCCGCGACATGGTGCAAAACCACTTGATGCAATTGCTCTGTCTTGTCGCGATGGAACCGATGGTTTCTTTTCAAGCCGACGAAATTCGTAATAAAAAAGTGGACGTTCTCCACGCGGCACGCTCGATTGCCCGCGACGCGGTTCCGCAATCCGCCGTGCGCGGACAATATGGTTCCGGCAACGTTGCTGGAAAAAAAGTGCCCGGCTATCGCGAGGAAAACGGCGTCGCGCCCGATTCCAAAACAGAAACTTTTGCGGCATTGAAATTATTTCTCGACAACTGGCGCTGGCAGGATGTTCCGTTTTATCTGCGCACGGGCAAGTGTCTGCCGCAACAGGCGTCGGAAATTTCCATCCAATTTCGCGCCGTGCCGCACCGGTCATTTCCACCCGAAGCCTCGCTCGGCTGGCAACCATCCCGGCTCATCCTGTCCATCCAGCCCGACGAAGGCATCGTGCTGGGCTTCCAGGCGAAATATCCGGGGCCGAAAATGCAGTTGCGTCCGGTAGAAATGAAGTTCAGTTATCACGAAAGTTTCGACGCGCCTTCGCCCGACGCCTACGAAACACTTCTGTGGGACGTGATGAAAAAAGACGCGACGCTTTTTATGCGCGCCGATCAGGTGGAGGCTGCTTGGGAACTCCTGATGCCGGTGCTTGAAGCGTGGCAGGCCACGGCACCGAGCGATTTTCCAAATTACGCCGCCGGAACTTGGGGGCCGGAAGACGCCCAACGACTGCTCGCTCCCGGACATCTTTGGCCGCTGCCGACCGAATTAGTGGATCAGGAGAAAACGAGGATCAATCATAAACATCAAAAACAATAAATGAAGATTTCTCCTCAAAAGAAATGTCAACCAGCTTCAGTCCCATTTTCGATAATGCCTCGTCGCAAGTCGCCACGACTTCCGAACTGTTCGCGGTGCTCCGGCAAATGGTTTTTCGAAAATACCCTGAAACTTTGTTTGTGAACATCCAAAAAAAACGGTCTATAAAAATAATTAAAAATGCAAACTGGAGAATGCACGAGAAACATTGAGCACCCAGCTAGACAACAAAATCACTTTTGCCAAGACGGAGCATGAACGACGGCGACATCACTGTTTTCCACCCCTTCTCGCCGGAAACGGCGAGCATCTCACATCTTTTCATCCTCGTCCTCATCGTCTGCGGTGTCATTCTGGCGATTGTCGTCGGCATGATTGGATGCGGCCTGATTTTTTTTCGGCACAAGACGGGTTCGGCAGATCCGGCCCCTCATTTTGGCAATCGGAAATTGGAACTCACCTGGACCATCGGACCAATCCTAATCATCATCTGGCTCTTCGCCCTCACGATACGCGGGATGCGGCAGTCTGATCCCGCCGCGAACCGGCAGCCTGACCTCATCGTCATCGGCCATCAATGGTGGTGGGAAGTGCGCTATCCGCAAACCGCTGTGGTGACCGCGAATGAAATTCACATTCCCGTCGGACGGCAATGGCTCGTCCGTATGGAATCGGCGGACGTGATTCATGATTTCTGGGTGCCGGCCCTGGCGCGCAAAATACAGTTGATTCCCGGCCAGACGAATCACATCTGGCTGGAAGCCGACGCGTCGGGAACCTACGACGGCGAATGCGTGGAGTTTTGCGGCGCGGGACACGCTTGGATGCGCTTTTCCGTCATCGCGGAATCGTCGGCGGCGTTCGACGTGTGGCTGCGGAACCAGGAAAAATCCGCCGCCATCCCAGTCATGGATTCAGCCCAGGCCGGCCTGAAAATTTTCCAGACGATGAGCTGCATCAATTGTCATTCCATTCGCGGCGTTTCGGTGGCGGCCAACGCCGCGCCGGATTTGACGCATCTGACCGACCGACAAATCTTGGGCGGGGGCGTCCTGTCCAACACGGAAACGAATCTGTTTCGCTGGCTGAAAAATCCGCAGGCCATCAAACCCGGCTGCTTCATGCCCAATCTGAAACTGACGGACGCGCAGGTCGGCGCGCTGACGAGTTATTTGGAGACCCTCCAATGAGCGAAACCACATCAGCTACCGTTGCAATGGAAACGCCCCAAGTGGGAAGCGCGTCGCGCGGACTCTACGGTTGGGTCGCCACAGTGGATCACAAGCGCATCGGCATTCTTTATCTGCTGACCACGCTGGTCTTTTTTGTCATGGGCGGCGTTGAGGCGTTACTCATGCGGATTCAACTCGCCCGGCCAAATAATACGTTCCTTTCGCCAGATGCCTTCGACCAAATTTTCACCATGCACGGCACGACCATGATTTTTCTGGTGGTGATGCCGACGCTCATCGGCCTGGCGAACTATCTTGTGCCGCTGATGATTGGCGCGCGCGACATGGCGTTTCCGCGACTGAACGCATTGAGCTTCTGGCTGCTGCCTTGCGGCGGTTTGTTGCTGCACTTCAGTCTGCTCGCGGGCGGCGCTCCGGCCGTCGGTTGGTTCAGTTACGCGCCGTTGAGTGAAACGCCGTATGCCACGACGCAGGGCGTGGATTACTGGACGCTGTCGCTTTTAATTCTGGGCGTCGGTTCGGTTTCGGCGTCAATCAATCTGATCGCCACGATTCTGACGCAACGCGCACCGGGTCTGACCATCCGCCGGCTGCCGCTGTTCGTCTGGATGATTCTCGTCAACTCGTTTCTCGTCATTCTGGCGCTCCCGTCGTTAAACGCCGCGATTATCATGCTCTTTATTGATCGTCATCTGGGCACTCATTTTTTTGCGCCGTCGCACGGCGGTTCAGCGGTGCTTTGGCAGCATTTTTTTTGGGTGTTCGGACATCCCGAAGTTTATATCATGGCGTTGCCCGCCTTCGGCATTATTTCTGAAGTAGTTCCCGTGTTCGCGCGGCGGCCAATCTTTGGTTATGAATTTGTCGCGGCTTCCACGGTGGCCATCGCGTTGTTCAGCTTCGGGGTCTATGCGCATCATATGTTCGCCGTCGGCATGGGGCATCCGCTGGACTTATTTTTTTCCGCCGCCAGCCTAATGATCGCCGTGCCGACCGGCATAAAAGTTTTTGCCTGGAGCGCGACGATGTGGGGCGGCGCGATTCGCCTGACGACCTCCATGCTTTTTGCCGTGGCATTTTTGATCCAGTTCACCGTTGGCGGATTGAGCGGAATTACCTTTGCGGTGGTGCCGATAGACTGGCAGCTAACCGGCACTTATTATTTGGTGGCACATTTTCATTATGTGCTGTTCGGCGGCACGTTCTTCGCGGTTTTCGCCGGGCTTTATTATTGGTTTCCCAAAATCACAGGACGGATGCTGTCCGAACGGCTGGGAAAGCTCAATTTCTGGATGGCGCTGATTGGATTCAACACGGCGTTTTTCGTCCAACATTTTCTCGGCCTGATGGGAATGGCGCGGCGGGTTTATACTTATCCCAATCTGCCGGGCTGGGGGTTGTTGAACATGATTTCCACCATCGGCGCGTTTTTGCTCGGCGCGTCGGTGCTGGTGTTATTGTGGAATGTCGTCGTGAGTCTGCGCCACGGCAAACCGGCGGGCGATAATCCATGGAACGCCTGGACGCTGGAATGGGCCACGACCTCGCCGCCGCCCGCGCATAATTTTGATCGCGTGCCGCCGATCCGCAGCCGCCGGCCCTTGTGGGATCTGGCGCATCCGGAAAATCCTGATCCAATCGTCGGCGGCATCGCCGCGCGGGACGGATTTGTTCTGGAAAAAAACCGAGTGGGCATCGTCAGCTTTCTGATCACCGAAAGCGTTTTCTTTCTCATGCTCATTTTGGCTTATCTCTATTACAACGGCCACGTCATGAACGGGCCGACGCCGGCCAGCATGTTGAATCCGCAAAGAACCGGAATTTTAACGCTGTGCCTGCTCGCGAGCAGCTTCACGATCTGGCTCGCGGGGAAAAAATTGGAGGCCAAAAAACATTCCGCGTTTCGCTGGCTGCTGGCACTGACCATCTTGCTCGGAACCATTTTCATTATTGGCCAATGCCGGGAATATCTCCGCATCTACGGCACCGGCATCATGGTGAATTCCAATTTATTCGCGACCACTTTTTTCACCCTGACCGGCTTCCACGGTTTGCATGTGTGCGTCGGGGTGATCGCGTTGTTGATTCTAATGGGACTTGCTTTCGCCGGAGATTTCAAGCAAGGCCGTATCGAGGCGGTAAAATCCATCGGGCTTTACTGGCACTTTGTGGACGCCGTCTGGCTCGTGGTGTTTTCAGTGATTTATTTAAGGCTGCTGATATGACTACGCGACAATTTTTAATTTCCGCCTGGAATTGGAATCCATGGGTCATCACGATTTGCATCGCAACGATTTTAATTTACGCCGCGCGCCGCCGTTTTCATTTCACCCAAAAATTTGGCTGGCTGCTCGTGGGAACAATTATTTTCTTCCTCACGTTGTCGTCGCCGATTGACGCCTTGGCGAATGGATATTTATTCAGCGCGCATATGTTGCAACATCTGCTGCTCCTGTTGATTATTCCGCCACTAATTTTATTGAGCCTGCCGTCAGCGCCGGTTCCCGGCCGCTTTCAAAACGATCGTTGGAAATGGTTGAACTGGATTTTGCGTCATCCGTTGGCCAACTGGTTTTTG
>DATCBW010000204.1:0-7186 GCA_036511615.1 Verrucomicrobiia bacterium
AAAATTACAAGCCCTATTTATGAGATACGCTCTAGTTTTCTAAACTAGGAACCAATTTTGGCACGGCGAATCCATTCTTCACGCATTCCCTCTGGATTCTCTATAAGTATTTGAGGTGTGTTTGGAGGAGCCGGCAAACCAGCCTCTAAGTCACGAAGCGTTTGAAGTTTAGTTCTGCATAAAGCCGCCAAGAATTCATATCGTTTTAGACGCTTATCCATGTCTTCGAGGATAAATTTGTGGTCAATAGTTAAATGCCGTTCTATTCCTGCTGTCCGATGAATACGTCCAACCATTTCGACCGTTCCTTCCATAAGATGGCCCAAACTGTAAACCAAATCTCGAAAGTCGCCTGCTTCGTAGCCCTGCGGGTGCTTCTGAATGGATGTGTTGTGCGCCTTTACACGGCTGTAATGAAGGTAAATTGTTGGACCCATCTCACTGGAAACCATGGAGGGGAAAAACTCGTCGTAAAGTTTGTGAGGCAACGTGTGGATCTGTGACGTTCTCGTCTGTAATTCCCTAATCCGAATTTGCCTTGGCGTTCTTGAAGGCGTATTCCGCCGCGCCTTCGTGGGTGATGGCCTCGTCCGGCGTGGCCGGTTTGGGATTGAGCGTGAGCGCCAACTTGATGATTTTCTCGCGCAACGCATCATCGCCGGGAGATTTCTGCAAATCGGCCACGGATTGCTTGAACGTGTCGGTGGTGTTGGTGGAAGAATCTTGGGCGCGGCTCGTGAAAACCGACAAACTGTAACAAATCGTCAAAAGACAAAAATGCAGGGCTTTCATAAAAGTATCTGTAATTTATTCAGCGCGCGATAGCGCAGGTATCTTCGTGCTGTTATTCCTGCACGCGACTCCATTTTGCGTCAGAAGTGTCAGAATGCACACCGCCGAAATTGCTTTGGGAACTGCAACTTCCTTTTAACACTGCGCCATCTTCCGAGACCCTTAAATCGTAATCACGAACCGTCCAATACCCACCTCCCGGATCTTGGCGGACTCTAAAAGATACGCTTGTTCCAGATGCCGAAAAGTTTTCCATCACAAGACCGAGGGGAAGAGATGTTGGAAACTTGCTTGCGAAGGAATATCCGCCACGGTAGCTCCCACCAGAACCGGAAATTGTTAAAGTTTCTATTCCGCTAGCGGAATCCACTTCCCACCGACCGGCTAAAATGTGCCGCATTTTTTCCTGCGCAGCGGCGGCATCTTTTTGTGCCTTCGCCTGTTCATCCGCAGCGTGTTTTGCCGCCGCAGCCTGTGCATCCGCCGCGTGTTTGTCCGCCAGTTCCTTTTCCGCTTGGATTTGGTAAAGCCTGTCCTGCGCTGCGTGAGCATCGTCAGGATTGCTGGCAAGATACAAGTTCACGTCACTGATTGCCTTGTCGTATTGTTTTTCGGCCTCGCGCACCAAAGCAAGGTTGTAATAAACATCCGGCCACCACGGGGCGAGATTTTGCGCCTGAAGATATTCATTGGCGGCCAGATCATAATCCGACGGATCGGTTGCCGCCTTGAGCAGGGTCTCTGCCTTGATTAAATGTCCATGAGCCTCTTCTGGAAGTTCCGGCTTTGGATTCATCGTAGCGGCCAGTTTGATTATTTTAATCTGCAAATCGTCCCGTGACGAACCGTCAGGCGTCGTCTGCCAATTGGCAACGAATTGTTTCAGCGTGTCAGCGGTGCTGGGAGCGTTTGTATCGGAATTTTGAGCCGCAACCGTATTGGTGCTGGCAACGGCGTTGGTGGAATTCTGCGCGCGGGTTATTTGAGAAACCAGCAGGCAAATTAAAACAGTCAGCAATCTTGCATTGAAGTTTTTCATAAGCATTCAACCACGCACCGCATTGACGGCTTGTGGAACTTTTTCTTTTTTTAACCCAAAATTATCATTCAGCCAGATGACAAATTTTGTCCAAGCCGGGTCTTCTGGTTTCAGTTGCTGGCTTGAAGCCGCTTGAGGTTGTCGCAAATTTTTATCCGCCCAATCATTCAATGCCTGTTTCATGCTCTCACTCATATCAGAGTCCGGGTCATCCTTGGCGGAAGTAGAAAGCGCCGTTGGATTATTCTCAAAAGGCAGCGTGTGCGTCTGGGTTGCCTGATTGAGGGAGAATTGTGCGAAGTCCACGAGTTGTTGCAAGGCGGGATCGCCCGGCTGCTGGTTGAGCGCGTCCTGAAACCATGCCAGCGCGACTTTCCAATCATGTTGCGATGCGGCTTGAAAGCCTTTGCGCACGCGGTCGCCCGCCGGCGTAAGCGGAATGGTGGCTTCCACGGATTTGGGCAGGCCGGACGGCACATTGCGCGCGTCCACGACTGAAGCATCAAGGTAAGGCAGCGGGGTTGCCGGTTTGGCGGCGACGGGTTCCAAGCCTTTCAGTTCGTTGGCCGGGAAATCATGCTTTGTGGGGCTGTCGAAGTTCCCGCCCTTGAGCTGGCTGAAGGCGGATGAGTCATTCAATCCTTTCAAGGCAAGCGATGTATTGTCGGAACCGATTGATTTTAGATGCAGGTCATCCGAGCTTATTCCCTTGAGGTTTTTGAGCGCGTTTTGTTTGTCGGCATTAAACGCGTCGCGTTTGCGCTGCTACGCGTCGGCAAGATGTTTTTGAATGGCGGCATCGCCGGGACGGTTTTTGAGCGCGTCTTGGAAATCTTTTATGGCGGTGTCCCAATCACCATTGGCTGCCGCCTGAATACCCTGCTTGTCCGCATAATCGGCGGCGGCGTTGCGCATAATTTCCTCCTGCGATGGGCCGGAAGGTTGTTGCGGCTGCGTTTGCTGCTGCTGTGACGGCGAGATGTTGGGATTACTATACTGTCGCTGGTTGGACGGTGCTGCGCCGGGATACCAATTCTTGCCGTCCGGCGACCATGTGCTGGGCACCGGAGTTTGGTCATCAGCGCGAGCAATTCCCACCGAGAACATCAGTGGCAATGCCGCTGCCAAATACAGCAACGATTGATTTTTCATGAGATTCCTTTCATTTCACTGAAGGCGTTTGCGGTGCGGGTGGTGGCGGCGGCGCGTGGTTGCCGCCGTGGTCGGGCGGGAAAATGCCGAGCAGAAATTCACCGCGCACACCGGCGTTGGCGGGGTCGGTGGCCGGCCATTCCAAATCGGCGGCGTTTTGAATCGTCAGGATGTTTTCGTAAAGCGTGGCGGCATCGGCGTTCTTTTGCGTGGTGGTGTCCTTCGCGCCGCTGATGGATTTCACCCGGTATTGTTCGGCAGGGCCAAAACCGTCGCGGGCGGCTTGAAAGGCCGTGGTTTCGGCATCCGTCCAGCCTTTGAGCTTTAACGCGGCCAGGTTCGCGGCATTGGCGATTGAGCCAAGCACAATATCCACGCGGCCCAAATAGGAGCCGAGATCATTTTTGTTTTGCGCGCCGATTTGAAATTCCTGATGCAGTTTTACGGTCTGGCCTGGAAAGGCAAGCTTGGCGGTCTTGGCCGCTTGCGCCATGCACTGATGCAAGATGTTCAGATTCTTCTTTTGCGCGAGGGTCAGATTGCCGAGTTCGCCTTTGGCGGTTTTCTGGCCGGCCACGTCGCCGGAAACTTTTTGGCAGAGCGTGTCGGCAGCGGCAATTGCGGCGGCGGTCAGGCGTGTGGCGATTTCAGGGTGGGCTTTGGCGGCGGCGATGATGAGTCCACCGTTGTGGGTGATAATGGGAACGGGAATGTGCGGGCGATTCATGTTAGTTGAGAGTTGAAGGTTGAAGGTTGAAAGTTGAAAGCGGCAAATAAAGTAGGACAGGCGTCCCGCCTGTCAGCGAGCGCGTCAGCGCGAGCAATCCTCCGCCCATGCGGTTTCTTGCCGATGGCAAAGCCATCGGCGGGCAGGCGGGACGCCTGCCCTACGTTAAAACGCAACTTGCTTTTCGGCAGCAGATTACAAAATAGGCGCGGCGTCCCATAAATCGGGGCAGGAGCTTTTAAAAACGGGGCAATTGTCTGAAAATCGGGGCAAATCCGGAAACCGTCGGGGCACCGACTCACCAATTCGGGGCAGCCGCTTTTACGCTCGGGGCAACGATGGTTTTGGTCGGGGCAGGCATTCACAAAATCGGGGCGGAAGGTTTTGGATTCGGGGCAGCGCGGCTCGCGAGGACGCTCGCCCCACCAAAATCCGGGGCAGTCGTTGCCAAAACCGGGGCAACGGCGGGAAGTGTGGGGCAATCGTGGTGGAGAATCCGGCAGCGATGGAAGGAGGCTGATTTGCGCGAAAGAGTTCCCCGCACTATTGCGCGGTTGCGCTTTCGGTGAGACTTCTGAATGTTACCAATTCCCTCATGGGTTGCAAAATGCACTTTTCTAAAGTCGTGGCCGCAGGTCAAGTTAAATTTAAGATTTTTTGCGAATTGAGTCACGGTGGTCAAATCGTTAAGTTATGACCAAGTGAAGTCCAAAGTCTATAGCCCAAAGTCCAAAGTTCCGAAGCCGGATTCGGAAACCAATTTATCCGTCCAGATCGGCAAACTGCGGATGCCGAATCCGGTGACGGTGGCGTCCGGCACGTTCGGCTACGGCGTCGAGTATTCGCGGCTGATTGATTTGAACCAACTCGGCGCAGTCACGGTGAAGGGCATCCGGCTGAATCCGGTCCGTGGCAATCCCACGCCGCGCACCGCCGAGGTCGCGAGCGGAATGTTGAACGCCATCGGGCTGCAAGGGCCAGGCGTGGACGGGTTCATCAAAAAATACTGGCCGTTCCTCAAGGATCTGAAAGTGCCGACGATCATCAACATCTGGGGCACGACGGTCGAAGAATACGCCGAGGTCGCGCGCCGGTTCGACGCGCTCGGCGGCGTCGGCGCGCTGGAACTCAACGTCTCCTGCCCGAACATCAAGGAAGGCGGCGCGCAATTCGGAACGGATGTGAAATTGCTCGCGCAAGTCGTGGCCGCGTGCCGACGGGTCACGACGTTGCCGCTCATCACCAAGATGAGTCCGAACGTGCCGAGCATTGCGCCGTTCGCCAAAGCCGCCGAGGATGCCGGCAGCGATGCGCTCGCCATCACGAACAGTTATCCGGCGATGGCGATTGACATCGAAACGCGCAAGCCGAAGCTGGCGAACGTCACCGGCGGGCTGACCGGCCCGGCCATCAAGCCGATTGCCGTCAAGCTGGTCTGGGAGGCGGCGCAGGCCGTGAAGATTCCCATCATCGGCATGGGCGGAATTCAAAACGCGGAAGATGCGATTGAATTTCTCATGGCGGGCGCGGCTGCGGTGGCCGTGGGCACGGCGAATTTTTATGAACCGCAGACGCCGTTGCAAGTCATCGCCGGCATCCGCGATTTCATGCAACGGAAAAAAATCAGCGACGTGCGCGAGATTGTAGGAAGTTTTCAGGCGGGGAAATAATGGTTTCGTCAGAAGTGTTTTAGCTGCGCGGCGATTTTGATTTGATGGGTTGAAAAGTTTTTGAACGGCTCCCGGCTTGTCAAATCAAAGGCTCTGGTCTATCGTCACACAATGTCGTTGAAGAAACATATCGTCATCGCCGCGCTGCTGATTTGCGGCGCGCAATTTAATTTTGCGGACACCCTCCAGCTCAAGGGCGGCGACGCCGTCACTGGCAAAATCCTGGCCGAAAAATCCGACGCCGTCGTTGTGGACCTGGGCTACACCGTCCTTGTCATCCCGCGCAACGTCGTCACCCGAATTGCCAAGGCGAATGAGAAAAACACGCTGGTCACGGCACCGGCGGCGACCGGACAATTTTATTCCGCCGACACCAAACCTTTCGCCGTGCGCGACGTGAGTTCGCTGGTGAAACAGATCGGCGAGGCGGTCGTGCAAGTTCGCACGCCTGAAGGTCTGGGTTCGGGATTTTTCATCAACGAAGACGGCTATCTCATCACGAACTTTCACGTCATCGAGGGTGAGACGGAAATTTCCGTCGAAGTCTATCGCCAGACCGACGGCCAGCTTAATCGCGAGATTTACCGGCAGGTGCGGATTGTCGCGATCAACAAGTTTCACGACCTTGCGCTGCTGCACATCGAGGACAAGGGCGCGCCGAAGTTCAGAGCTGTCACGCTCGGCAGTTCGGACGAGTTGAATGTTGGCGACGGCGTGTTCGCCATCGGCAGCCCGCTCGGTCTCGAACGCACCGTCACGCAGGGCATCTTGAGCACCAAGACGCGCGAGCTGGAAGGCGAACTTTATTTGCAGACGAGCACGCAGATCAATCCCGGCAACAGCGGCGGCCCGCTGTTCAACCTCGCCGGTGAAGTGGTGGGCGTGACGAACATGAAGATCACTTCCGGCGAAGGTCTTGGTTTTGCGATTCCCGTGGAACTGGTGAAAAGTTTTCTCGATCACCGCGACGCCTTTGCCTACTCGACCGACAATCCGAACAATCCCTACCGCTACCTTCAGCCGCCGAGCCGGACGAAAATTGCGACGGCGCAAAAATAGGCTGCCGGCCAATGGACAAATTTCCCAACTAAATAACTGATCAAAATGAGAACAAAATTATTGTGCTTCGCCGCCGCCACCATTCTTCTGGCCGGCGTCAGCCTGGTTCGTGCCGCGATTCCGCCCGTCGAAAATCTGCTGCCGTCCGACACGCTGGCGTTTTTTACCGTGCCGGACTGCAACGCGTTTCGCGCCGCCAGCAAGGTTTCACCGCAGATGATGTTTTGGAACGACCCGGCCATGAAACCGTTTCATGACAATCTCGTCGGCAAGTTCACCGACAAATTCATCGCGCCGCTTGAACAGGACCTCGGCATGAAGATCGCCGACTTTGCGGATCTGCCGCAGGGCCAGTTCACGTTGGCCGTCACCGTCAACGGCTCGAACGGGCATGACGACATTCCGCCCGGACTGCTGCTGCTGCTCGACACCAAGACCAGGAGCGATTCGCTCAAGACCAACCTCGCCGCGCTCGTAAAAAAGTGGACCGACAACGGACGCACAATCCGCACGCAAAACATCCACGGCCTCGCCTTCACCGTCGTGACGCTCTCCAGCAACGACTTGGACGGCATTTTTGGCGCTCCTACACCGGTGTCTGAAATTGGCGTGGAGCCGAAACCCCGGCCGCCGGTGGACATTTATTTCACGCAGTTCCAGTCGCTGCTCATCGTGGGCAATTCGCCCAAGGTCGTCGAACCGGTTGCCGCGCACCTGGCCGGCGGCGGCGTGCCGGCCATTGCGGAC
>DATCBW010000205.1:0-5094 GCA_036511615.1 Verrucomicrobiia bacterium
AAAAGGTTGCCGCCGGGCCGGCTTTGCGCCTCGATTTTGCCGCCGTGATGGTGCGCGATGAAAAAACACGCCATCAAATTGATGCCGTATTCCGACGGCACGCCGCTGGTGACGGTGAACGGGTCGAGCACCACCTGCAACGCCGCCGTCGGCAACGCCGGGCCGTTGTCGGCAAGGCGGATGACCATTTCGCGCCCTTGAACTTCCGCCGTGAGCGTGATCTGGCTGCCGGCGGGGAGCATGGCCAGCTCGTCCTTCAGCAGCAAATCGAACAGCCGGTCAAATTTGGGCCTGTCCACGCGCATGGGCGGCAATGAATCGGGAATCTGGTTTTCAACCACGATCCGCCGCGCGGCGAACGGCTCGCGCAGCGCTTCGAGCCGCAGGGCCAGCGCGGACTTCAACTGGATTTCGTCGGCAAACGGCTCGCTGTTCTTGTTGTCTTCCGAGGCGGAGCGCAGGTCGGCGAGCAGGTTGTTGATTTTTTCGATCTGGCCCTGGACGTTTTGATGGTAGTCGCGCCAGAAATCCGGGTCGCGCAGCCCGCTCGCGGTGTCTTTTTCCTCGGCCATTTTCATCGGCGCGAGTTCCAAAAAGGTTTTCACGGCCACCATCGAGTTGCGGATGTGATGGCTCAAGCCGGCGGCCAGCAGGCCGAGGCTGACGATGCGGTCGGCGATCATCATGTTGCGCAGCACGGACATTTTTTCGTGGAGCAGCTCGTCGCGCTCGGACTGCACCATGAAAAATTCCAGCCCCTGCCGCAGCGTCATTTCAAGCTGCGGCGGATCCCACGGCTTGGTGATGTATTTGTAGATCGCGCCGCTGTTGACGGCGGCGATGGCGGCGTCCATGTCGGCGAACGCGGTCACGAGCATCCGCAGGACGCGCGGACGCAACTGGCGGGCGCGTTCGAGCAGCCACACGCCCTTTTCGCCGGGCATCCGCTGGTCGGTCATCAGGATGGCGATCTCGTCGGGATGCTGCTCCAGAATTTTCAGGCCGTCCTGCGCGTTCGAGGCGGTGAACAGGCGGAACTCATCGCTGAAGGCGCGGGTGAAATTCGTCAGCGACTTTTCTTCGTCGTCCACGTAAAGGACGGCAAATTTTTTATATTCGTAAAGGTTCTCCATGTTTAATCTCCATTTCGGCGGCGGCATCGGCGTTCGCCGGAAAATCCAAAGTGAACTCGCAGAACTGTCCCGGCTCGCTCTGCACGGTAATTTTTCCGCCGTAGCCCTGCACGATGCGGTAGCAGATGCTCAAGCCCAGGCCCATGCCCTTGCCCACTTCCTTCGTCGTAAAGAACGGGTCAAAAATCTTGTTTACAATCTTCGCATCAATGCCCGGCCCGTTGTCGCGGATGACGATGAGGCTGCGGTCGCCTTCCAGCCGGCCTTGAATCCAGATTTGCGGTTTTTCGCCGGCGGCAAACTGTTTTTCGCGCAGCGCGTCAATCGCGTTTTGCAGCAGGTTCACCAGGACGTGAATCAATTTGTTCCGGTTGGCCCACAGGTTTTGTGACGCCGCAAACTGCTGGTGGATTTCCACCACGTCCTTCCATTCGCCGCCGAGGAACCGCACCGCCGCACCCACCGCGTCGGCGGCCTCGACCGGTTCGCCCGTGCCGCCGCCCGGATGCGTGAACGTCCGCAAATCCGAAACGATGTTGCGCACCCGCTTCAGCCCTTCCTCGATGTCGTTGAGGATGGCGTCGTATTCGACGCGGTCGCCCGGCGCAAGTTTCTTGCCCTTGTTGCGCAGCGCGAACAGGCCGGTAATGGAAAAATTCAACGGGTTGTTGATCTCGTGAATAATGCCCGCGCTCATGCGGCCCAGCGAGGAAAGTTTTTCCGTCTGCACCAGTTGCATTTCAGTCTCCTTGATCTGCTCGATGGCTTCGTTCAGCGCCTGGTTCTGCTTCGTCAGCTTGCGCTGGGCGTGGTGCGACTCGATCAAATTTTTAATGCGCGCCTGAAGTTCCGTCGAGGAAAACGGCTTGGCCAGAAAATCGTTCGCGCCCATCTGGAGCGCGTCAAACTTCGCCTCCTCGTCCGCGCGCGCCGTCAGCAGAATGATCGGAATGCCGGCGGTCGGCGCATAGTCGCGCAGTTCGCGGCACACCTGCAATCCATCTTTCAGCGGCATCATCAAGTCCAGCAAAATTACGTCCGGCAAAGCTTCCTGCGCTTTTTCCGCCGCTTCCTGGCCGTCCGCCGCTTCGATGAGTTCGTAGTCGTCTTCCAGTTGCGACACGAGGAATCGCCGCATATCTGGCTCGTCATCCGCCACGAGCACCAGTGGACGTTGCGTGCGCCGCGTAAAAGCTGGCGTGCCGTCGGATGAATTCAAGCGCGGCGTCGCCGCCACCGGGAACAATTCCGCGCGCCGATACAGATTGGCCAGCCATTCCTCGGTATGTTTTATTTCGCCGGCGGCCGGCGGATTTTCCGTGGATGCCGCCACAGCCTGAACTTCGGATTTATTGTAAGACAGCTTCACCGTGAAAATCGTGCCTTTGCCCAACTGGCTCTGCACTTCCACCTTGCCGCCCATGATTTCAACCAGTTCCTTCACAAGCGCCAGGCCAATGCCCACGCCCTGAAATTTTCGCTTGGAAGAGCCGTCCTCCTGCCAGAAGCGGTCGAACACAAATGGCAGGCTTTTTTCCGCGATGCCCATGCCGGTGTCGCCGACAATCAGGACAAAATTGTCGTCCCGCTTTTCCGCGCGCAGCCAGACGCGCCCGTTGGCGGGCGTGAACTTGAGCGCGTTGAACAGCAGGTTCAGCACGACTTTTTCCAGCTTGTCGCGGTCGGCCAGAATCGTGCCGAGTTCCGCATCCGTGTGCGTTTCGAGCGTGATCTTTTTTTCGACGGCCATCTGCTTGACGGCGCTGGCGAGGCCGTTGACAAATTCGGAAACCGGCAGCGGCTCGTCTTTGATGTCGAGGCGGCCGGCTTCGAGGCGGATGAGTTCCAGCAAATCATTGATGAGCTTGAGCAGCCTCATGCCGTTGTTGTGCATCGTATGGAGCAGGTCGCTTATGCCGCTGTCCGGCCCGTTTTGAAAACGCTTCACCAAAGTTTCCAGCGGCGCGAGCAGCAGCGTGAGCGGCGTGCGCAGTTCGTGGCTGACGTTGGCGAAGAAGCGGCTCTTGAGCTTGTCCAGTTCGACGAGCTTGCGGTTGGTTTCTTCGAGCGACTTGCGGTTTCTGTCCAGCTCATAGCGCAGGGTAAATTCATGAAGCCGCTGGCGCGCGTTGGCGCGGCTGCCGAAAATGACAAATGCGGCGGTGAGAAAAAGAAACGTCGTGTTGTTGATGACATATTTTATCGGAGGCGAATTTGCCATCGCCAAAGAAACCATCACATACATCGCCAGTGTGAATAGAGTGACGACCATGTTCTGTCTGTAGGTCCAAGGGGAAATTAATCCCATTGCCAGCAAAATGATGTTCAGTCCGGCATAATAGGGAGAAAAGGGGTCGTTGACATAATATAACATCCACAAGACCATTAGTAATGGTCCCCCAAACCAAGTCACCCCGAACAGTTGGCGCGGGCAACTGTTCGGCCGGCTCCGAAACCATACTAAAACCAATAATGTCAACAGAGCGACGATAATCCGGACTTTGACAAACATGGCAAACAACCCCGGCTTGTCCCCATACATGAAGTGATCCATGACCAAACAGGACAATTGCAGTGGAATCGAAACAATTGAGCCGAACGTCGCTTGGGCGATGTAGTCTCGGTGATTCTCTGCCTCGTAGGCTTTCTGGATTTCCGGGTTGCTATTCATTCAGGTTTGCGGGCTTCCAAAAAAATATTCGTCCCGGTCGGCTCCGAGCGCACGACGCAATTTTCCCGTGCCGCCTGTTCGGGGGCGAGCAAAATGAATTCCTGGGCGTTGCGGTAGATCAAAAACCATTCCAGAAAATGCTCGATGAAATTTTTCACTGGCAGGTTGTGCGCGAAATTGCCGACGACCAGCAAACCGCCCGGCTTCAGCATGTCATATAAGCGCGTGTTGAGTGACTTGCACATAATATCGCTTAAATAATCATAAAGGCCGGAGCAGTAGATCAGGTCGAATTCCTCCGTCGGCTTGGCTTTGCCGCGCAAAAGGTTTTGCGCCGAATTTCTGATGAATTTGACCTGCGTCTTCCGGTGATGTCTCTGCTTCACCTCGGCAATTTTATTTGAGGTGTAATGCAAAGTTTCCTCGCTGAAATCGAGCATCTGGAATTGCGCTTTCTCGGCCAGGGGATGTTCGGCTATGAAATTCACAGCCTCCCACGCCGGACCGCATGCCACACAAAAAATTTTTGCCGTTCGGCGCAACCGCACAACCCGTCCTGTTTCTTCGATAATTCTTGAGTTCAAAAACCCCACGCGACCACGCACGGCCATCGGGCCGATCTGGTCGAGTAAATATTGATTCGCAAGTTTGGCGTAAAGCGAACTTCCTTCCAGATTATTGCGCACAATCATGTTCATCATTTCGTAATCGCCCGCAAAACCCAGCGGCTTGTTGTAAGTGCGGTGGATGAACGGCGCACAGAGCAGGTAGGGATGAAGTTGCCGCTGGCCGAAGGCGCGGTGCGCGGCTTGCTGATCCTTGGGAATCTTGTCAGCCACCACTTCAAAACGCTCGAACATATTGTTAAGTGCCACAATGACCGGCCCGCGTAATTCATCCACGGCTTCAATCTCAAGTCGCGGCTGATCCACAGGCGGAGCGGAACGGATGCCCGCCTCCACTTGATCCAGCCACAAGCGCAAGTCGGCCAGAAATGTTTGGAGGTCGGCGATGACCAGCTTGTATTCCGACACCACCAAAAATGATTTTTGCCATTCATTGACAAATTTCCTGAACCCGTCGCGAAGATTTTGTCTTAGGGTTGTTCCGGTGGCCAGAGTCACTGGTGTCCATGAACTTTCGTCGAGCGCCACTTCACAAATAATTTTGGTTCCTGCATTCATGACATTATGGACGACCGCATGGCCCGAGTAGATCGTCTGCTCCTGCAGGATGATTTTGAAAAGGCCCAACGCTTCGGACAATTGCGGTATCGCGTTTGGGTTATAC
>DATCBW010000206.1:0-18531 GCA_036511615.1 Verrucomicrobiia bacterium
AAAAGCCGGTGACATCGCTCACGCCCAAAGACATTGAAACATTTTTGAATGAGCGGTTGAAAATGGGGGTTGCGCCGCAGACGGCAATCATTGATTTGAAAACCATCAACACGGCTTTTCGTCGTGCCGAAGCGTATGGAATCATCCTCAAGAATCCGGTGGCGGCGGGTATAGACCCGGCCACAGTCAGCGCAACGAACCATGCCGCGCAAGGGAAGTTCCAACTTTTGGGTGTAATGCAAGCTCACCTTCTTGCGTTTGAGCATCGCCTGCACCTTGTTGTAAAGCTCGTCGTCAATCAACGCCTCGTGGCTGACGCTCGCGACATATTTGCCTTCATTGCCCAAAACCCTGCCGGTGTAAAACGCATTGGTCAGAATCTTGTGGACATATGAGATCGTCATTGGACGCGAAACTTTTTCAATTTCAACCGCCTCGCTTTCCTCGGCCAGAATTTCATCCTGGGTCCGGCGACGGCGAACGGGCACGGTGGTCAGCCCGTGCTCGCCGGCAAACCGGACGAGGTCGGCCAGTGACCAGTCGCCGGTCGCGTATTTTTCAAACATCATTTTGATGATCGGCGCGCGGTCGGGGGCAAATGGTTTGTGATCCATGCTCCCTTTATTCAAATATTCTTTGGCTCTGAACTCGCCATGAGTTCGACTGTTCAATCATGCCGTCGCTACCAAACTATTTGCGAACCAATCGGAAGCAAATTGCACTTTCACAGGAGGAAGTGGCCTTTTTGCTGGGCATGAAGGGACTGGATAAAGGTGGGAAGGTATCTCGCGATGAAAACTATTACATCGTCGAGAACACCGTGGGCAAACTGATTGAAGGCAAGACGCCCGCGCAGATTGCCGAAATGCGCTTCGCCGACATCGCTTGCGGCAGCGGCTCGTTTTTACTGGGCGTGTTTGACCTGCTGTTGCACTATCACCGCGACTGGTTCAATGCCAACCCGGACAAGGCGAAGAAAGCCGGTTGCGTCCAGCGCGATGACGGCGCGTGGCATCTCTCATTGCAACAGCGGCGGGAAATCCTGCTCCACAACATCTACGGTGTGGACATTGACCGCCAGGCCGTGGAAGTGGCGCAACTCTCCCTTTACCTGAAACTCTTGGAGGAAGAAACCACCGGCACGGCGCGGGAATACCAAATGGAGTTTCACGAAACGCTCTTGCCATCACTCGCTAAAAACATCGTGTGCGGCAATTCACTCATCGGCACGGACATTTTGAGCGGCGGACTTTTCGAGCCGGTCGAGGAGCGGAAATTGAACCCGATGAATTTTGAGGATCGTTTCCCGCAGATTTTTCGTAGGAGACGAGGTGACGAGTCTCAAACTTCCGGCGGCGAATTGCACGATGCCGCACCCGGCGAATTGGATTACACCATGCCCGGCGTGCCGCTGCATGGCAGCTTCAGTTACAAAAAATCCAAGAAAGACAAAACCATTCCGCCTCCCACGCTGCCGGAATCTGAATTTGAAGGCGGCTTTGATGCGATTGTCGGCAATCCGCCATATGTAAGACAGGAAACATTGGGCGAACAAAAAGAATACTTTGAATCGCACTATAACGCTTCGCATGGCGTGGCAGATCTCTATGTGTATTTTATTGAGAGAGGTATTTCTCTGCTCAAAACAGGTGGAATTTATTCTGTAATTGTGGCTAACAAGTGGATGCGCGTAAACTATGGGCGGCCTTTGCGATCATGGCTCAAGCGGTTTTGCATTGAGGAAATTGTGGATTTCGGAAGCCTCAAAGTCTTTGAAGGTGCAACAACTTATCCGTGCATACTTAAAATAAAAAAAGATAGTCCTATAAAAAATACGCGGGCTGTAGTGTTGAGCGACCTCGACTTCAAAGATTTGGAGGCGAAGGTTAAAAAAGAAGAATTTTTTGTAAATAATCAGTCGCTGCGAGATAGTGGCTGGCCGCTAACTGCCGGAACGTCACAAGCATTGGTGGACAAGCTTGGTTCAACGGGAATACCCCTCAATAAATATGTAGGCGGGAAGCTTTTCTATGGAATTAAAACGGGCATGAATGAAGCGTTTGTTATAGATTTGCAAACCAAACAAAAGCTCATCAAAGAAAATGCAAGTTCTGCCGAAGTGATTAAACCATTTCTCGTAGGCAAGGACATCAAGCGGTATCAAACCCCGTCAACTAATAGATTTGTCATATTTACGAGACGGGGAATTAACATCGCCAAGTATCCTGCAATTGAAGCTTATCTCCGACAATTCAAAGAACGGTTGATGCCCAAGCCACCGTCTTGGCGCGGTAGAGATTGGAAAGGCCGAAAGCCAGGCCCGTATAAGTGGTATGAAATTCAAGACACTGTTGATTATTACGAAGAATTTGAGAAACCTAAAATAATTTGGCCGGGAATAAGTTCAGAGGTGGTTGCGTTTGCATTTGATGGCAGCGGGTTGTATGGCAATGACAACAATCAAATAATTATTTCAGAGGACAAATACTTGTTGGGTTTGCTCAACTCACAAGTCATGCGTTTCATTCTGAAGCAAATCTGCGACAAAGTTCAAGGCGGGTTCTATCGCCTAAAAATGATTTACATTGATCAATTGCCGGTGCGAGTCATTGACTTAACAAAACCTACCGACAAAGCGCGGCACGACAAACTGGTTTCGCTGGTGGAGCAAATGCTGGCGGCCAAGCCGCAGCTTGCCTGCGCGCAGAGCGACAAGGATAAAGATTTTTACGAAAACAAATGCGTCGGGTTGGATCGCCTGATTGACGCGCTGGTCTATAACCTCTACGGCCTGACGGACGACGAAATTAAAATCGTGGAAGGAGCGGCAAAATGAAGTTGGAAAAATGGTCATGGTTTGCTGGCATTGTCGCAGCGATTGTCGCAACCTTGGCTTGGCTGGTTGACCGCAATGATGCCATCAAGTTTTGCAAGGATTGGGGCAAAACAATTATCTCACCGTTTGTATTCGCGTTTAATTGGTTGACGCACCCTGTCACTTGGCCTATTTGGGCTTTGATATTGCTGGTTTTTCTGGGTTTGCTTCTTTGGTTAATCGGGACTTGTCTAAATAAACAATCACTGTCACCAGCGCAACGCGCGCAAGGCGATTTTCATAATTTCACCCGTCGTGAAATTGAGGGGGTTGTTTGGAAATGGAATTACTTCGGAAACAGGATAAACGATTCTGCTTTGGCAGCATTTTGTCCGAAACCGGGTTGCATGAATCGCCTTGAATCAGATTTTAGCCCGGAAAATCCAAATAGACACGCTGGTCTTGTGCCTCCCGATACGATGAAATGCAATCGTTGTGGATTCATAAAACATTTTGATCGCGATTACGATACGCTTAAACGCCACGTCATGGATGAAATTGAGCGACTGATTGAAACAGGACAATATGTGGAGCAGATTACGCCCTGACGGCAGACGAAATTAAAATCGTGGAAGGAACTGACAAGTGAACGACAAAATGAAAGAGATTATACTTTTGGGCGCAGGCGCGTCTGTGGATGCTGGTGTTCCTGCCGCCTATAAGATGACTGAAAAGTTGATCGAACAATTGGGCGAACATTCAAAGAATGGTTACATTGTCCGATTTGTTGTGGGCGGCTTGTTAATGCAGAAAGGTGTCAAAGGGGAAAATCTTTTTGATGGTGTGAACGTTGAAGACGTATTTAATGCGATTGAGCTTTTGGCAGACAGAGAAAATCTTGAAGCCGCTCCATTCATTGGTTCATGGCATCGTCTTGTAGAAGAATTAGATTTAATCTACCCCAGTCTGCCTAGCAGCCGTTCGACTGAAGTGCGTTATACGATGAATTCACTGCCAACAAAACGACAACAATTACGCTCTTCAAACGAATCACGACCAGGCGATGGAAAAAGTTACAAGGAGGTAAATAAGGCAATGATTCGCAATTTGACGGAAATGGTTTGGGTAAAAGACCCGAAAAAAGTTGAATACTTGCTTCCGATATTGCAAATGAAAATGCAGAGCAATCTTACGATTGCAACTTTGAACTATGACAACACAATTGAATTAGCAGTCAAGTCGTTGGGTAAAGCGGTTCAAACAGGAATTGAAGAATGGTCGAATTCCGGCTCGTTTCCAAAATTTGACAATGGCATTGGCCTCCTGAAATTGCATGGTTCAATTGATTGGCGGTTTTGGCCAAGCGGAATTGATTCTAGCCGACCTTTATCTCAAGATCATATCCGGGTAACACCTCTTGATGAGATGAAGGCAAATGGTTCTTTGCCGCCAGCGGTTATTTTCGGTCACCGGAACAAGCTCACTGCTAAAGGTCCATTCCTCGACTTGCTGCGTGCATTTGAGGAAACACTTAAAGAGGCCGATAGACTTACGATAATTGGTTATTCGTTTCGAGATGAACATATAAATGAACAAATCACAAAATGGATCAACACTTCAAAAGGAAAGATTCGAATCATCAATAAGGACAGTTTTTCTTCAACTGATATTAAGTTTGCAAGAAGTCTTATTGGGATTAAGGAACGCGTCGATGTTTTTAACATGGGCGCAAAAGATGGCATTCCTAAATGTTTCCCCACGGAGTAGGAGAACCGTCCGCCGTCCCCTTGAAAATTCGCGCAAATAAAAAAGCGGCCTCCGTTTCCGAAGGCCGCCGCGATTATTGAATTGATTCTCATCCGCGCATTGGCCGGTCGGTGGGCAGCATAAATGATTTGCGGATGCTGGCCACGCCGGGTGTGCGCCATGGGAAGGCCTGCTCGGCGGCGAGTTGCACTTGATGCCGCAAGACGCCCAGCTTGCCAATGTTCGCAACGATGGCTTCGAGCGCGCCGGCATTTTCGTTTTGCTGGTCGCCGGGCGCGGCCACGTCTGCCGCGTAGAGCGTGACGGCATCGGACAGGGCCGTGATTTGCGCGGCCTTGATGCCGGGCAAAACGTCCTGTGGCAGCGTGCCCGCCAGCCGGTCGCGTATGGCAATGGCTGCGGTTTGAACCTCCCCCAGCGTGTCGTCGGACAGCCCTTCGCCGATGAAATAGGCGTGGCGCAATTGCTCCTGATCGCCGGTGAATTTGCGTTTGGCGGCGGTTTGAATGGGCGCGATGACGGCAATCAGGGCGTCGCGCGCGGCGGTTTCCTGCGCGGTCATTTCGGTTTTCACGGCGCGCGTGCCGGTGAGCTTGCCAATCGCCGTTTCGGTGGCGTCCGCCAGGGTGGTGATTTGCGCGGGCAACGTGGCGTCGAATTCCACGGCGGCCAAAGCGGCGGTGTTGGCCGGGTCAGCGGCGGCCTTGGCCACGGCGCGGGAATTGGCGATTTCGTTCAGATGTTTCCGGTTGATGGTGCTGCGCTGGCGTTTGGCCTTGGGCGCGGGTGCCGGGGTTGGTGTAGGTGTTGGATCAGCCATAGTCAGTTGTTTGTTGGATGTTGAAGGTTGAAGGTTTGGGGGAAAGTGAATTTTGACGGTTTTGAGGCAATTTATCGTAAGTGGCTTGAAATTAGTGTTTTGGCGCTTAATTTCAGGCCAAAGACATCAAAACTTAACGCGACCGGGTCAAATTTTAGCGCGTCGGTGTCAAAACTTAAGGCTTCGGGGTTGGAACTTGACGTGTCCGGGTTGGCAATTAGCCCTTTGGCATTGCCGCCCAGCGCGCCGGGGTCGCGGCTTAAGAAACCGGCATTGCGCGATAGCGCGCCGACATCAAAAAACACGCCTACACTGCCAGTCGTCGCAAGGCTGCCAAAATTGCCGATTGAAGTTCCGTTGCCCATAGCCAGTTCGGGGACAATGGAGATTTGAATTATACCGGCGCGAAGTCAAGCGCGTTTTCCTAATTAGAAATTTGCGTTTGAGCGGACTCATCCCGCCTTGCAGAACCGGTTTTGAAATTACGCCAGCGCCCAGCCGGGCATGATTTCCTCGTCGAGCGGCGGCGGCGGAATTTTTGCCAGCAATTTTCTTTCGGCAAGGATGCCGATCATCGCGGCGTTGTCGGTGCAAAGGAATTGTTCCGCGAGGCGGAGCGTGAAGCCGTTTTTTTTGCACGCCAGCGCAAGTTCGTTTCGCAACGCACGGTTGCAGGTCACGCCGCCGGACGCGGTCACGCAGCGGACGCCCTCGCGTTTCGCGGCACGGATGGTTTTCTTCACCAGCACTTCGATGATGGCGGCCTGCACGCTGGCGCAGAGGTCGCAGACTTTTTGACGGTCGTCCAGCAGCGCCGGATGGTCGCGGAGGAAATAGCGCACGGACGTTTTCAGGCCGCTGAAGCTGAAGTCGTCGTTCGCGTCGTGCAACAGCGGGCGCGGGAAATCGTAGGCGTCGGAATTTCCCGCCGCCGCCAGTTTGTCAATCAGCGGTCCGGCGGGATACGGCAGACCCATGAGCTTGCCGGTCTTGTCGAAACATTCGCCGGCGGCGTCGTCAATCGTCCCGCCGAGCACGCGATGTTTCAATTCGGATTCCACCAGCACGAGCAGCGTGTGTCCGCCGCTGACGATGAGCGAGACGTTCGGTTGAAATTTTTCAAATTCACCAATCCACGGCGAATACAAATGTGCCTCGTGATGGTTGATGCCGATGAACGGCTTGTTCAGGGCGAAGGCGACGGACTGCGCGGCCTTGAAGCCAACCAGCAAGGCGATGGCGAGTCCCGGCCCCTGCGTGGCGGCCACGGCGTCCAATTCTTGCGGGGAAATGCCGGCTTCGCACAAGGCGGATTGCGTCACCGGCAAAAGGTTTTTCAAATGTTCGCGCGCGGCGAGTTCGGGGACGACGCCGCCGTATTCGGCGTGCAACTGAATTTGCGAGAAAACGACGTTGGACAAAATTTTCCCGTCGCGCACGACGGCGGCGCTGGTTTCGTCGCAGGAAGTTTCAAGCGCGAGCAGCGTCATTTACTTGGCCGCGACTTTTTCGGGCTTCGCGCCGGTTTTCATCGCATTGTAGATGAGCACGTCTTTGAGCAGGTCCCCGGCGCGTTCCAACTGCCGGTCGCGGACGGCCTTGACGGCGGCCTGATTTTTTTCGGGGAGCGACTGGACTCCGCCGGGCGTGCGCTGGAACATCAGCGCTGTCTCCTCAAAATCCGTGACGGGCACAAAAATGTCCGGCGTGATGCCGTGTTCGTGGATGACCTTGTGGCTGGGCGTGTAATACTTCGCCACGGTCAGCTTGAGCGCCGCGCCGTTGTCGAGCGGAAAGATCGTCTGCACGGAACCCTTGCCGAAAGTTTTTTCGCCGAGCACGACCGCGCGCTGCAAATCCTGCAAACAGCCGGTGACAATTTCCGCCGCGCTGGCGCTGCCGAGATTCACCAGCACCACCATGGGAATGCCCTTGAGTTCATCGCCATCGCCATGGGCATAGTATTTTTCAACCGTGTCGCGGCCTTCGGTCGAGACAATCAACTGTCCGCGCGGCAGGAATTGCTGGCAGACGGCGACGGCTTCGTCCAGCAGTCCGCCGGGATTTCCGCGCAGGTCAAGGATCAGCGCCCGCATTCCCTGCGCCTGGAGCTTTTGCAGCGCGGATTGAAGGTCCTCGCTGGTCTGATCGCCAAACTGCGTGATGCGGACATAGCCGATGCCGTCGCTGCCGAGAGGAAATGCCTTGTGGCTGTTGATGTCCTCGACCATGTCCATCTGGATGATCGCCCGCTTGAGCGTGAAAGTTTTGGTCGCCCCGGTGGATGGACGTTCAATGGTCATGCTGACCGCGCTGCCCGGCACGCCGCGAAGCTGCTTCACCACGTCGTCAATCGGCAGTTTCACGACATTGGTGCCGTTGACCCCGACGATGCGGTCGCCCGACAAAATGCCCGCGCGAAATCCCGGCGTGTCGTCCATTGGCGCGATCACCGTCACATAGCCGTTCTTCACGCCGACCATCAGCCCCAGCCCGCCGAACTGTCCCTCCGTGTCATCCTGCAACCGCTGATACGCCGAGGCGTCCAGAAATTCGCTGTGCGGATCGAGCTTCTGCACCATGCCGTTGATGGCGGCGCGGGCCAGTTGCTGATACGTCATGTCCTTGCCGTCCACATATTGTTTGCGGATTTTTTCCAGCGCTTCGGTAAAAAGCTGCACGCTCGGATCTTCCGCGTCGTGCATGTCCTTCGCAGTCTGGGCCGAACTCAAATAAATCTGCGCGCCGATGACGAGGTTCACCAGCAGCACCACGATGACCAGTCCATAAATTAACCGTCGTTTCATACGATAAAAAAAATACCACAGACGCACGGGCGCACAAAGCGCTTTGCGCCGTCAATAATTATTCAACAGGCGCTCCACAAACGGCAGATCGCCCGGCACCGTCACCTTGGGATTCGGCGACGTGCTTTTCACCAATCGCACCGGCTGGCCGATCAGTTCGCACGCCGCCGTGTCGTCCGTCAAAATTAACTTCTGCGCACGCGCCGTCCCAATCGCCCGGCGGATGACTTCAACGCGAAACGTCTGCGGCGTCTGCACGGACCAGAGCTTTGAACGATCCAGCGTCCGCGAAATGATTTTGCCGTCCGCCGTTTCCTTGATTGTGTCCGTCACTGGCTGCGCCGCCACCGCCGCGCCGGTTTCGCGCGCCGCTGCAATCGTCGCTGCAATCAATTTTTCCGTCGTGCAAGGCCGCGCCGCGTCCTGGATCGCCACAATTTCAGTTTTTGCCGAAACCGCTTCCAGTCCGTTCCAGACCGAATCCTGCCGTTCCGCGCCGCCGGCCACGAGCTGGAACGGCTTTTGAAATTTGAACTGCGCCGCCAGCCGGCTGAACTCCGGCTGCATTCCGTCGCGCACGACCAAAATGATTTCGTCCACGCACGCCGCGTCGTTGAATTTTTTCCAAGTGTGCGCGACGACCGGACGCCCGGCGACTTCGAGCCAGAGCTTGTCCACGTTCGCGCCCATGCGCGTGCCTTTGCCGGCGGCGACGATGATGGCGAAAATCATGAAACGCAGTCTAATGTCCAAACGCAAAAGTCCAAAGCCCAAAGCGGGCCGGGTCACTGTTTTTTGACGCGGTAGAAGCGGAAGGGGAAGCTGGTGGCGTTGGAATCGAAGAGGAAGAACCGGTTAGTTGGGGCGATGTTGGTGCTGATGGGAATCCAAGTTGAGAAGTTGGTGGTGGCCTGGAGGACGTAGTTGCTGCCGGTGACGCCGATGAAGCCGAGCTGGAACATATGGTTGGTGAAGCCCTGCGAGGTGAAGTGCAGCGGCTCGACCAGGAACAGCGCACTGGCGGCAACGCTGTTGAGGTAGTTGGTTTCAAAAGCGCTGGCCGCAACGGTGGCGTCGCCGAGCAGGTTGAACGCGCCGGAATAGAGGAACGAGTTGGTCGTGGGCAGCGAGCCGTCGAGCGTGTAGTAGATGGTGGCGTTGGTGTCCGGGGCCACCAAGGTGACGCTGACCGAGACGACGTAGCTGCCGCCGTCGGGCGTGATGGCCGGCGGCGCGAGCGCGGGCGTGCCGGGCAGGCTGTTGATCCAGTCGGCCATGACCTGGACGGCGTTGGTGTCAATGAGATTGCGCGCCAGCGTCGGCATTTGGATGGTCCGGTTGGTCGTGTTCATCCGGTCATAAAGGGTCGAGCGCCATACGTCCCTGGCTTTGACGATGCAGGCGTGGTCGTAGCCCAGATTAAACGAAGCCGGGTAGTTGGTGATGTTCTGCTGCGCCAGCGGCGTGTCGTAGCGGGCGTCAAAGGTGATGCCGGTGCCGCCGGGCTGGTGGCATTGGACGCAGTTGGCCTCCAGATAGGAACGGGCGCGGTCTTCGAGCGAGGCGCTCAAGTTCGTCAGCGCGGAAAGTTTCAAATAATTCGTGATGGCCGCTTCATTGATGGCGGGGTTGAACAGGCCGAGCCGGTTCAAGGTGCGCAACTGGTTGTCGGTGTTGCCGGTGGCGGGATACGTCAGGTTGCCGTTCAACTGCCGAGTGTTGACGCCCAAGACGTAATTGGCGACGGGCGTGTGGCAGGTCAGGCAGTCCGCCGGGCTGGGATAATACCAGGTCTGGGTGTGGACGCCGTCGGCGTTGGTGACGAGGATGTCTTCGTTGGAACTGGTGGTGAGCAGGTCGGCGTCGCTGTTGTCGGGCCGCCATTTGTAGGTGACGCCATAGACTGTGCCGTTGATGTCGCGCACGAGGAGACGGGTTTCGAGGCGGCGCAGGGGAACGGCGGAGTTGGTTTGATTGACGACGAGGTCAAAGTTTTTGACGAAGACGGTGCCGGCGGGGAAGGTCCAGGTGTTGGTGGGCAGAAAACTGATCTGCTGGTCAGGGGTGATGAGTCCGCCGTTGTTCGGCACGGCCAGATAACGGCTTTTCACCGCACCGTCAGACCACAACGGCGTGTTGGGCGCATAAGGAATCAAGGCGGTGGCCGCAACGCGATTGGTGGTGTCGCTGAACGCGCCGGTTTCCGAGAGCAACGGCGGGAGCGCGCCATTGAACGTGGTGGGCATGTTCAGGAACGTCGGCACCGTTCCACGGGTCGTCAGGCCGTAGGGCAGTCCGCTGCCGGGATTGACAGTAATGTTGACCACGGCGGACGTGCTGCTCAAACCGCTGCCATCGGTGGCCACGGCGGTCAGGGCGTAACCACCCATCGCCAGGCCGGTGGTGGTAATGGCATAAAGCGGCGCGTCGGGGCTGTTGCTCAAGGTTCCAAGCAGGAATCCGTTGGCGTAAAAGCTGACCGTGCTGATGGGGTTGTAAGGCGCGTCCGCCTCGGCACCGAGAGTCACGCTGGCCGTGGCTGTGTAAGTGGAATTGTTGGCTGGACTGGAAAGCACGACCGACGGCGGCGGATTGGTGTAGGAATAGAGCTGGGTTTGCGGGACGATGGACTGGGCGGTGGACGGGCTGCTCCATGACAGTTGTGCTCCAGCGTTGCCGGTGTTTTGAAAATAATCCAGCCTAAGGTTGTAAAGCTGCTGGCCCTTGAGGGTGATGGAACCGTTGTTGGTAACTGCCGCCGTTTGCGGCGTCCAGTTGTTAATCAATAACTGGCCATTAACCCACAGACGCACCCCGTCGTCCGCGAAGGTGGTGAAGGTGTAAGTCTCGTCGTATTGCGGCTGCACGGAACCGGTCCAGCGCGCGGTGAAATTGGTTCGACCAATTACAGGATCGGGGCCGGTGGCGCTCCAGTTAAAGTTGACGACGGCGTCGGTGCGCGTCAATGTCGGCGGAGTGTTGAACGCCATATTGGTGAAGGCCATGCCGGTGGTGTTGGTCCAGTATTGCTCCAGCAGGCCGGTGCCATTGCCGAGGGCGGCGGTGTTGATGAACGAGGCGGACGCCACGCCGCTGCTGACCGCACCCGACTTGATGGCGACGGCCTGCACCATCAGGGTGCTCGTCACGAAAAACGGGCCGCTGTAGAAAATGGAGTTGGTCGTCGGCAGGGTGCCGTCCAGAGTGTAATAGATCGCGGCGCCGGGCGTGGCGTCGGCGAGCGTCACCACCACCGAGTTCGTGAAGGCGAGGCCGTTGGGCGCAATGGTGGGCGTGGCCAGAAAGGCGGTATAACCAAAACCCGACAGGGCGTATTGTGCGCCCACATAGACCTTGCCGTTGGCGACAGTGGGCACGGTGTATTTGACGCCGGCACCGGGATTGTCCCGCGCGAAGTTCTGGCTGCTGTTGTAAAGTTCCTGCGAAAGATTGGCGGCGTTGTAGGCGTGCAGCACGGCGGCCCCGGTGTCGGAGGGGCTGGAACCGTCGGTCTGAATGGTCCAAACGATGCCGTTGCTGGTGCCGTTGGCCGAGATGGACGGCGTGACGCCCCAGCCGGAAAAGCTGGTCGCCGTCGCCGAGGCGGCCGTGGGCGTGATGAAACCGTTGGTGATGGTGTAGGCCCGCATCACACTGCCTTTGCCCTGATAATAAATCTTGTAATTGAAGTAGCCCGGAGTGGAGAAAAAGTTCATCCCGGTGGAAACTTCCTGCACCACGCTGTCGGCGGAGCTGGAATAACGACCGAGATTGTCCCGGTCCAGCAGGAAAACGATTCCCGACTTGCCGCCGCCCACCATCAAATGCGGATGCGCCACGCTGCCCACCGAATCGGGCAACAACATCGGCGCGCCTGAACCCAGGTCGCTGTCCGACGACGCCAATGAACCTTGATTGTAGGGCGTGAAATAATCCGCCACGGCCAGTCCGTTGGAGGTGGAAAGCTTGACGAAACTGTCGGAGTAATCGCCGCCGTTCGTGTTCTGGCTGAACGAGCCGTTGGCGGTTTCAAAATAAAGATTGGTGTTGGCATCCACACACAGTCCGCCGCCGCCCATCCAGAGCGCGCCTTCACCGGCGTTGCCGCCGAAAGCCGCCTTCGTCGCATTCGGCGTGGTGTTGAAAATGGAGTTGGTCAATTGCACGAGATTGGTCGCGTTGAAGCCCATGACCCAGCCGTGATACGGATCGGTGTCGGCAAAACTGCCGTAGGCGACGTATAACTTTCCGCCCGCGAGCGTGAGCGCCGGACGCTGGCCGTGCTGTTTCGCATCAAACGGCACCGTTGTGCCGTTGCCGCCCACGCCCGTTCCCGGCACCGAACCGGTGACGATCACCGGGCCGTAAGGCTGCTCCGTGCCGTTGGTGATGTTGAGGGCGTGAATCCTGTGGTAATAGTTGGTCGTCGTCGTGACTTCGCGGCTGAGGACGTCCACGTAGAGCGTTCCCGTGGCCGGATCAATGACCGGTGTGCCGGTGATGCCCACCTCCGGCGTCAGGTCAATGTATTGGCCGCTGTGATAGCGTCCGCCAAACTCCTTGTTGTTGCTCAACGGCGCGATGCCGAGATTGGTGTGCCAAAGCAAACCGCCGTTGGCACCCGTGTTGTTGTCCGCGTCGAAGGCGTAGATGCTGTCATGCTCGGTCGCCACGAACACGACGTTATGCGTGCCTTGTCCAGGAATGGCCAGATTGGCGACATACAACGGCTGCGCGAACACAAACCCGTCCACCGCATAAGTCATCAGCCGGCCAAAGTTGTTGGTGTTGACCGTGCCGGTTGTCAGCAGGGTTTCGTTGGTGTTCGCCCCGTCGCGGGCGTTGTTGTTGTGATACGTCAGCACTGAAACCACGAGCGCGGTGGCCAGCGTCGTGAAGCTCCGGGAAGGCGTGGCCCAAGCCGTGCCCGCCGAGTTCGAGGCCGAAGTGGTGAAATAATAAGTGGTGTTGACCGCCAGGTTGGAAACTGCCGCCGCGAACGATCCGCCTTGCACGCCCACAGGCACGTTGGCCGTCCAGGTCGCCGGATTGGTTTTGCCGTCGCTGGTGCCGTAATAAAGTTTGACCGTTGGATACTGGCCGCCCGTGGAAATCACCTGGCCGTTCAGCGTCGCGGAAGTGAAGGTGATGTTTGAGGCCGGGACATTTGCGACCACCGGAAGATTCGTCATGCCGGTGGAATTGAAATGAAGCAGCACCTTGCTGCCGACGGTTACGATGGAATAAGAACTGGCATTGGCCGGGGTGGCACCCAGCCAGACCGGCGTGGCAATGAAACCGCCCGTGACGCCGGCCGAACCACCGGTCAGGTTGAAAAGGGTGTAATCATTCGCCTGATCCAGGCTCGCGCCGGTGAGAAAGATGCCGACACTCGCGCTGCCGCAGTTCAAAACACTGCCTGCACCATTCAAAAGAATCTGGTCATTGCCGCCGCCTATGCCGCTGGTGCCCAGATAAAAATCCGCCTCGGCCCCGAAATTGCAGGTGAGATTGCCGCCGATGGTGGTGGTCGTGCCGCCAATGCCGGGCTGCGTTTTGCCGCTCACCGTCACATTGCCGGAAATCGTCCCGCCACCTTCCAAAAGTCCGCCGCTGTTCACCGTCACGTTCCCGGTGCCGGTGGCGCTGCCGGTGGGATTGTTGACGAGCAATGTGCCGCCGCCAACCGTCGTTGCGCCGCTGTAAGTGTTGGCTCCCGACAGGACAGCGGTGCCGCTTTTCACGGTCACCGTGCCAGAACCGCCGATGGCATTGCTGACAGTGACCGTCTGACTGCTCGCAAAACTCAAGCTGGCGTTGTTCATCACCGCGCCCGTGCCCAGCGGTCCGGTCAACCCGGCTGTGTCGCCGGACGTGCCCAACAGCAACGTGCCGCCGCTGATGGTCATGCTGCCGCTGAAGGTGCTGTTAGCACTCAAAACCATGACGCCGGCCCCGGTCTTGGCCACCGGCTGGCTGCCGAAGGGGATCAACTGGGAAGAAACGAGCAGGTCCACCTTCGGAGTCGAACCGACAGTGACATTGCCGGCGGCGACATTGAAAATCGTCGGCGACTGGACGCTGATCGTTGCCGCGCTGATGACCGCCGTAGCGTTGTTCGAAAGCGTGGTCACGGTGCAGGTTCCGTTCATGCCAAACAGGGAATAGGTTCCGTTGGCGTCGCCGTTGTTGCCCGCCGCACTGGTCAGTGTGCCGCCGTTGAAGGTGAGGTTGGGCAGCGTGATGCGATAGCTTAAAGTTCCCAGATCGGTGACGGTGCCGCCGTTGATGAAGAGGTTCGTCGGTGCCGTGTTGGGCCAGTAGCCAAAACAATCATGCGCGCCGCCGACCAGCGTGCCACTGGTGTTGACGGTTGTATTGCCGCCGCCCAGACCGGTGCTGCCGCCGGTGGTGTTGACCTGAAGCACGGCGTTGTTGACATTGATACCGCCGGTGAAGGAGTTCGCGCTGGTGAGGATGTCAGTGCCGATGCCGCCGGTCGAAACGGAGTTGAAGGTGCTGAATCCGCCGGGGCCGCTGATGACGGCGCTGCAAGTAAATGTCTGGCCGTCGCCGACGCTGATGAACGCCGTCCCCCCGCTCAAAGTGATGTTGCCCGCCAGAGAGCCGGGATTGCCGCTCATGTCAAAGATGCCGCCGTCGTCGAGGATGAGGTTGGCGATGGTGACAGTGGCCGCAGTTTTGTCGCGCAAGTTGCCCCCGTTCTGGATTTCCAGCGAGTCGCCCGCGAATGCGATGGCCGTGCCGTTCGCCGGTGTGCGGATTAAAAACGCGCCGGTCTGATAGGTGTTGCCGGCGGCGGGAGCGGCACCGCCGGTCCAGTTGGCTCCGGAATTGAAACTTGCCGTGCCAATGGCGTCGTTGCCGGACATGACAAAATTCGCAGCGCGGGACACCGGCGCTTGAAAGCCGAGAATCACCAAAGCCACTGTCAGAATGAATCTCGGGAAAGCGGGTTCGGGTTTTGACATGCAGGCTTTATGGCAAAGACTTGTAGGGTGAAATTTCTTGGGCAAAGTAATGTGGTTATTAGACGCACGCAACCGGAAAATCAGCCCGAAAGTTTGTCGGAAAACACACGAGGTGGGCATCAAGTTGACAAGCTTTGCGTGGCGGGGCGGCGCACATTTGCACGCCGGCACCCGTTTGGTTTGACGTCAGCCTTCCCTTTTAATTTGCAGTTGAAGGCCGGCAGGCCGGACAACGTGAAAAATTTCACAAACTTTTCTTGCGAATGCGTCCCGCAGTTGTTAAAACACGCACTCGACTTTGCAGTGAGGCGGACAATTTTTGGTTTGCCGGTTTTTTAATCCTTTTGCAGCAGTGATTTTTCCGAAATGGACAAATTGGTTGCCGTTGGCGCTTGGCCTGGGAGCGGCGCTGACCGGCGGTGCCGTTACGGCAGGCGTGACTTATTATTTCACGCCCAAATACTACCGCGCGGGTTATCAACCCGTGCAGCCGGTGCCGTTTTCGCATCGGATTCACGCGGAACAGCTCGGCGTGGATTGCCGTTACTGCCACAACGGCGTGGAAAAATCATGGTTCTCCAATCTGCCCGGCGCGTCCACCTGCATGAACTGTCATAGCACGGTTTTGAAGGACGATCCGCGCCTCGCCCTCGTCCGTGAAAGCGCGACGAACAACACGCCGATTCCGTGGGTGCAAATTCACCGGACGCCTGATTACGTTTATTTCAATCATTCCGTCCATGTCACGCGCGGCATCAGTTGCGTGGAATGTCACGGGCGCGTTGACCAGATGGACGAAGTGCGCGAGGTCAAATCCTTGAGCATGAGTTTCTGTCTTGATTGCCATCGCGACCCGGCGGCCTACATCCGCCCAACCGGCAAAGTCACCGACCTCGGCTGGCAATGGAGCACCAACGCCGTCAAAAATTCCGAGATGCAGGAAGTCGAAGGTAAAAAACTGGTTGAACATATGCGCGTGGAATCGCTGCAAAGCTGCTCGGCCTGTCACCGATGAAAAATTTACGATTTACGATTTACGATTTACGCGCACCGTTCCAAAACGGCCGGCGTTCGCGTTTCATTGCCACTCGTAAATCGTATATCGTATATCGTAAATTCGCCGCAATCACTTTGCCCATCGTCAAAGAATGAACAATGGTTCAATAAATTCTACGCCGCCAAACGGAAGACGTTACTGGCGCAGCCTGGACGAACTGGCGGACACGTCGGAGTTCAAGGACTGGCTGCACCGCGAATTCCCGTCCGGCGCGAGCGAGATGGTGGAAGACGGCACGAGCCGCCGCAATTTTCTGAAAATCATGTCGGCGTCGTTTGCGTTCGCGGGCATCGCGACGCTCGGCTCGGGCTGCCGCCGGCCGGAAGAACATCTGGAGCCGTTCGGCAAGCAGCCGGAGAATTACACTTTTGGCGACGCGCAATATTTTGCGACCGCCATGCCCACGCGCACCGGCGCGATTCCGCTCGTCGTCAAATCTTACGAAGGCCGTCCGGTAAAAATCGAAGGTAATTCACTTTATCCCGGCAGCAACGGCAGCACCGACCATTACGCGCAGGCTTCGATTCTCGATCTCTACGATCCCGACCGCGCCCGGCGTTTCACGCACGATGGCAAGGAAGTTTCGCGCGAAGAAGCCTTGGGCTTTCTCGACGAACTTTCCAAGAAATTCACAGCGAACTCCGGCGAAGGTCTGGCGTTTCTTGCCGAAAGCAGCACCTCGCCGTCGCGCGCGCGTTTCCAAAAAAAAATCGCGGATAAATTTCCGAAATTGAAATGGTTTGCTTACGATGCGATTGATTTCGGCATCCACCAGCGCGCTGCGACGCAGGCGTTCGGCAAGCCCGTGAAGCCCGTGTTCCATTTCGACAAGGCGAAAGTTATCTTGTCGCTCGACTGCGATTTTCTCGGCGGCGAGGACGACGCGCACAATCACATCCGCAAATTCGCCGCCAGCCGCAAAGCTGGCGACGGCATGAGCCGACTTTACGCCGCTGAATCGCTTTTCACTTTGACCGGTGCAAACGCTGACCATCGGTTGCGTGTGGCGGCAGGCAACGCTGGTCAAATTGCAAATTCGATTCTTGATTATGCCGGTTTCTATTTGGGTGGCACGAAAGAACACAGTCTGAAAGACCATTTGACTGCCGGTGTAGATGAAAAATGGATTTCTGAATGCGCAAAAGATTTAGTCGCGGCTGGGAAAAGCGCTTTAGTTGTCGCCGGTCAACGGCAACCAATCGAAGTGCATTTAATCGCCTACATAATCAACAACATTCTCGGCAATCTTGGCAATACAGTGACTTTGATTCCGGCGGAAGAAAATTCTTTCACTGATTTGAAAAACCTGAAATCCAGCGCGATTGACACGTTGGTAATTATCGGCGGCAATCCCGCTTACAATTTGAGTGCGTTGCCGAACGCCAAGACGATTGTTCGTTTTGGTTATTACGAAGACGAGACGAGTGAAAAGGCAAATTGGAATTTTCCAGCGGCGCATTATCTCGAATCTTGGGGCGACGCAACGACGAGTGATGGAACGACTGTTCCAATTCAGCCATTGATTCAACCTCTGTTCAATGGTTTGCAGGAATTGGAATTTTTCGCGCGAATTGCCGGTGAGGCGCAGGCCAGTGCCTACGAGATTGTTTTCAATACCTTTAGGCTTCCTTGGGGGAGTGGTAATTCGGATGACGTGCCGCCGGCGTGGGAAAGTTGGAAGAAATTTTTGTTCAACGGCTTTTCTCCTGATGCGCCGAAGGAAGTTTCCGCGTCACTTCAGGCTTTACTGCCATCAATCAATTCAATTGCGCCTTCCGCTTCCAGTCTCGAAGTCATTTTCTTCCGAGACGCGAAAGTAGATGATGGTCGTTACGCGAACAACGGCTGGATGCAGGAGTTGCCCGATCCCGTCACGAAAATGACGTGGGACAACGCCGTGCTCATCAGCCGCAAGACGGCGCGCGAACTTGGCGTGGCCAACGGTGACATCGTTGAGATTTCGTTGAACGGAAAAAAAGTTTCCGGTCCGATCTGGACGCAGCCGGGCATGGCGGATTATTCGCTCGGCCTCGCGCTTGGTTATGGACGCGAAAAAGCCGGGCGCGTCGGCACGGGCGTCGGCTTCAACGCGTATAAAATTTTCAGCGGAAAATATATCGAGACCGGCGCGACGATCAAGAAAACCGGCGCGACTTATACGCTGGCTTGCACGCAGCATCATTGGTCCATGGAAGGTCGTCCGGCGGTGCGCGAGGCGAACCTCGTAGAATTTCTCAAGGAGCCGGATTTCGCGCAGGAAGATTTTCATGGCA
>DATCBW010000207.1:0-14580 GCA_036511615.1 Verrucomicrobiia bacterium
CGGCAGGCGCGAAAAACCCTTTTCGCGCGCCAGCGCAATGGCTGCGCGCAACGGCGTCCGCGCCTCGACCGCGACGGTTTCGGCCAGCGGCCTGGCGATCTGCCCGACGGAAAAGTTTTGCAGGTCCAGGATGCGGTTGACCATCGCGTGCTCATCGTCCGTCAACGCCTGCGCCGACTCGCGCATCACCGCCCGCATCTCCTCGCGGTTGCCGAACAGCCGGCCCGTGAACACCTGCCCGCCCGTCCAGCGCAAAATGGTCTGCGACACCTCCTCGACAATCAGCACCGGCACGCTCAATAAAATGTTCACGATGCGAAAAACGCGCGCCGCCGAAAGGCAAAGCGAATTGGGATGCGCGCGAAAAAGCATCTTCGGCAGCAGGTCAAAAAACGTGTAAAACAAAAATACCACGACCGCGAACAGCGCCGCGATCAGAATTGTGCGGCCAAGAAACCACTCGTGCAGTTTGGCCAGAATCCAGCCGAGGATGAAAAAATTGGCGAGCGTGTTGCCGACCAGGATCGTCCACAGAAACTTTTCCGGCTGTTCCAGAAACCGGTTCAACAACTGCGCCGACTTTTTGCCGCCGCGCGCCAGCCGCCGGATGCGCAGCCGGTTCAACGCAAACACGCCCGCCTCCATGCCCGAAAGCAGGAACGACGCGCCCAGACACAGCGCCAGCAAAACCAGATAAAGGATGTCGGTGTCCATTTTAGAAAGCTCCAAGCTCCAACGTCCAGGCTCCAGAGAAATTCCAAAGTTCAAACCCGAAACAATTGTGCCCGGAAATAAATTCGCCGCGCGCCGCCGAATTTGGCGCTTGGCGCTTGATGCTTCTCTGGAGCTTGGACGTTGGAGCTTGGAATTTCATTTCACCTTTTGCACCAGCAGTTCATTCACGCGGCGTCCGTCCGTAATTTGTGCCGTCAATTTCAGTCCCGAATAATTCGCCGACTCGCCATTTTCCGGCACCGCGCCGAGCAGATGCGTCAGCAACCCGCCCATCGTCTCGACCTCCGGCACCTCCGGCAGCGCGGGAAATTCGCGGCGGAAATCGTCCAGCCGCATCGTGCCGTTCACGCGCCAGCGGCCCGGCGCAAGTTTTTCCATGACGAAACCGCCCGGCTGCGACTGCGCGCGGATTCTGCCGACAAGTTCGCCGAGAATGTCCTCCATCGTCACGATGCCCGCCGTGCCGCCGAACTCATCCATCACCATCGCCAGCCCGCGCTGCTGCTTCTGCAACGCGCGGAACAGTTGCAGCAGGTTCATCGTTTCCGGCACGAACGACGGAAATTCAATCGCGTCCGCCAGGTCAATTTTCGGGTCCAGCAGCAGCGCGCGGGTGTTTAGAATGCCGACGATGGTGTCCGGCGTTTCATCATAAATCGGCAGGCGGCGGTGCCGGAATTTTTTGGCGGCGGCGATCATCTCTTCGACGCTCGCGTCGTCGCTCACGCTCGCCATGCCGCCGCGCGGACGCATCACCTCGCGGGCGACGCGCTGGTCGAGGCTGATGATTTGCAGGATGATTTCTTTTTCCGTCTCCGCGAGCGTGCCCTGATGAAACGCCATGTCGAGCAGCTCCTGATATTCCGCCTCCGTGAGCCTGGCCGACGGCGTGGACTGCTGCGCGGCTTTTTTGAGCATGGCCGCGTTCAGCCATTGGGCGACGCGGTAAAACGGCTTGGAAATTTTCTCGAAGACGAACATCAGCCACGCCACGCGCAGCGCCCAGCGTTCCGGCGAGCGCACCGCCAGCGTCTTGGGCAGCACCTCGCAGCCCAGCAGCACCAGCGCCACCAGCGCGAGCATCGTCAACGCCAGCGCCCAGTGCGCGTTGAAGACCATGCGCAGCGCCACCGCGAGCATCGCCGCGTTGGCGAACGTGTTGCCCAGCACCAGCGTCGCCAGCAAATCCTGCGGTCGTTCCAGCAGTTGCGCGACGATTTTGCCGCGATGCGGATGGCTTTCCGCGATCTGGCCGACCTGCCATTTGCTCAACGAAAACAGCGCCGTTTCCGCCAGCGCGAAGAAGAAGCTTGCGCCCGCGAAAATCAAAATGGCCGAAATCGCCTGCTCCACGCGCGGAGTGTGCCGGAAAACCGCTGATGAAAAAAGGAGAAACGCAGGCTTCGGCGACGCCAAGCGAGGAACAAGCCGCCCAATACTGACAAACCCAACGCGCTCGGTTCGGGAACGGGCGAAGGGGAAAATTGGATGTTGTCCAACGTGGCATTACCACCAAAAACTGGAACCGTGAACAGCAATTGTCCGGTTTGCCCTGCGTAGGTGGAAATGTCCGCTGTATAAATGTTGTAGTTGGCGGTGCTTCCAGTCACAAGAAAATCAAGCGGTTGACCGTTGAAGGTAACTTGCATGTCGGCCATTGATCCCCAAAAGATTATTGACTGTGCCGAGAATGGAATTTGGCCAGTTTGGCTGAGAGAGATTGAACCGTAATTTGAAAATTGTCCACCGGCAAAAAGAACGTAATATTTTCCTTGGATTGGGGAAAAGGAATTTGTGCTTAATATGCTTATTGAGCCGCCACTAAGTGAAATACCATTGTAAACCAAATAATACGACGCAACTGTCCAGTTTGGAAACAGGTTGGTGGCGGTTATATCAGAATAAGTTGGATTGTTTGGAATTGTAGCACCCTCGAAATTGAGGTTTATAAAACCCTGCGCCTGACCGCTCCGGCAAAGAACCAGCAGCACGAACAAAATGCCAAGCCATCTGCAAGTTGTTTTAAGCTTCTTCATTGGTTCGTTCAATCTGCCGATTTGGTTTTACGCCTTTCGCCAATCATAGCCAAGCCATTTTTTGGGGATTATGGTTGCCGTCGTGACGGTTCAAAGTTATTGTCTGGTCATGCTGGATTGGAGCAAATGTTCCGCCGTTGAACGCATCGCCGGAAAAGTCAGCGGCGCGTGGCTGTTCAAAGGCACGCGCGTGCCGGTGGCGGCGTTGTTTGAGAATCTCGAGGACGGCGCGACGGTGGACAATTTTCTGGAATGGTTTCCCGGCGTGACTCGCGGACAGGTGGAAGCGGTGCTGGAACACGCGGAACAAAGCCTTGCCGCCGCGTAATCGCGCACCTGAAAATTCTTTTCGACCACGGCACGCCCGCGCCATTGCGCCGCCAACTGGCCGGCCACGAAATTTCCACGGCTTATGAAATGGGCTGGGCGAAATTAAGCAACGGTGATTTGCTGGCCGCAGCGGAAAAATCTTTCGACGCTTTCATCACGACCGATCAAAACCTTCGTTACCAGCAAAATCTTTCCAGCAGACGGCTGGCGATTCTGGTTTTGCCAACCACAAGCTGGCCGGAAATCCAATAGCACACGAACAAAGTTTCTGGTGCCGTGGACGCGCTCAAGCCGGGAGATTTCATTGAGTTGAGTTTTTTGGATTGAGTTTCGCATTTTCCATTCTGCGGCGCTGCGAATAAACTTTTCGCGCGCGTTTTATTTTCTAAACTTGCAGCGTGTCCCTCAAAACCGGCGACAAAATTACTTTGGCCATTCACGACGTTGCCTTCGGCGGCGAAGGCGTCGGGCGCGTGGATGATTTTGTGGTGTTCGTGCCGTTCGTCATTGTCGGCGAAACGGTCGAGGCGGAAGTCACGGAGGTGAAGAAAAATTTTGCGCGGACGAAACTGCTGCGCGTGGAAAAGTCTTCGCCGGAGCGCGTCGAGCCGGAATGCCGTTACTTCGGGGCGTGCGGCGGCTGCCAGTATCAGCACATTGATTACGCGGCGCAGTTGCGTTTCAAGCACAAGCAGATTTCCGACCTGTTCGAGCGCGTCGGGAAAATTTCGCCGGACAAAATCCAGCCGGTGCTGCCTTGCCCTTCGCCTTATGGCTACCGCAACCGCATCATGATCCGCAGCCAGTGGAACGGCCCGGCGAAGAAGCTGGTCATCGGCTTCATCCGCGCGGACAACAATTTCGTGGAGGACATCGAGGAATGTAAAATTTCCGAGCCGGCGCTGAACGAACAGATAGCGCACGTCCGCGCGAACCCGCCGCCGAAGGGCGGCATCAAGGTGGTGCTGCGTGTGCAGCCGGAAAACTGGGAGGTGCCCCCGGATTCGTTTTTCCAGAACAATTTTTTCCTGTTGCCGAAGCTCGTCGAAACTGTGCGCGATTTTTTGAAGGTCAGCGGGGCGCGGCATTTGATTGATTTGTATTGCGGCGTGGGATTTTTTGGGATTGAAACGTCGGACGTGGTCGAATCTTTCGTTGGCGTGGAATACGACCAACTGGCGGTTGCGGCGGCGCGGCAAAATGCGGCGTCGCGAAAAATTGCGAACGGCGAGTTCATCTCCGCCAAGGTCGAAGAGGTTTTGCCGGAGCTGCTGCAAAAATTTTCGCCCGAAAAAACATCGGTGATCCTTGACCCGCCGCGCAAGGGCTGCTGGCCGGCGACCCTGGAACTGCTGCGGCAGACGCGCCCGGCGCAGGTGATTTATGTCTCGTGCCATCCGGCGACGATGGCGCGGGATTTGAACATAATGTGCGGCGACGGTGTCTTTGAACTGGCGCGTGTGCAGCCGTTGGACATGTTTCCGCAAACACAGCATGTGGAATGCGTGGCGGATTTGCGCCGGCGAAACTGAACTTGCCAACCAGCGGTTCTTGGATTCAACTGAATGAAACCCGATGCCAAAAGAAAATCAAACCGACCCTAGAAAAAGTTTTGCGACCCGGTTTTTGCCGTGGCTGCTGGGCGCGGTCATGCTTTTCGTCTATGGCCTGACCTTGAACCACTGGGTGACGCTGTTGAACATCGGCCAGGTGGCGACGGCTTCGGGCTGGATTTGGACGCCGCAATTGTTCAGTCCGGTGTCCTATCTGGCGACGCTGCCGTTCCACCTGCTCCCGCCCGCCATTATTCCGCTGGCGATGAACGTGTTTTCCGCCATTTGCGCGGCGCTGACGCTCATGCTGCTGGCGCGTTCGGTGGCGATTCTGCCGCAGGACCGCACGGAGGTGCAGCGGCAGCGCGAGAAAAGCGACTTTTCATTTCTCACCGACTGGCAGGCATTGTATCCACCGATCCTGGCGGTGGTGCTTTTGGGACTGCAATTGAGCTTTTGGGAAAACGCGACCAGTTACACGGTTGCGATGTTCGACCTGCTGTTGTTCGCGTTCATCATCTGGCTACTGCTGGAATACCGGCTGGACGAACACCCGTGGCGGTTGACGGTGGCGGCGCTGGCTTTTGGCGCGGGCATGGCGGAGGACTCCGCGTTTGTGGCATATTTCCCGATATTCCTCATGGCCATCATCTGGCTGAAACGGCTGGAATTTTTCAACCTCCATTTTCTGACGCGTATGATGCTGTGCGGGCTGGCGGGAATGCTTTTCTTTTTGCTGCTGCCAGCGATGGCAAAGTATTCCGGCAATCTTCAGATGGGTTTCTGGGAAGCTCTTCGCCCGAACATCCATTTGGACTGGCTGGTGGTCAAATCCATCAAAGACGGAACGATGCGTTACCATCTCGCCTTGGCCTCGCTGTCCACCTTGGTGCCGGCGCTGGTGATGGCCATTCGCTGGAAGGCAGGTTTCGGTGACAGCAGCCGGATCGGGGTGACGCTGGCCAATAATATGTTTCACCTGGTTTATGGCGCCTTGCTCGCCGTGTGCGTATGGGTGATGTTTGATCCGCCATTCAGTCCGCAACAGCTTCTCGGCCCACCCTCGCTGACTTTTTATTATTTTGCCGCCTTGAGCATTGGCTATTTCTGCGGTTATTTCCTGTTGGTTTTTGGCCGGCGGGCGCTGCCGGGCCGGCGGGATTTCAGACCCCGGCAAATCCTGCCAAGAGCATGGCTCTGGCTCTGTCCGGTGATTGTCGCGGGAACATTCACCGTCGCGGTCATCGCCATCGCGGCCATGATTTACCAGAATGTGCCGGCCATCCGGGAAGTCAACAATGACACGCTGCAAAAATTTGCCCGGCTCACCACGCAAAACCTGCCCAAAGCCGGCGCGATTTTATTGTGCGACAGCGATGCTCCCGGCCAGAACCAGCCGCTGCGTTCGATTCTGATCCAGGCGATGCTGGCGCGCGAAGGCCGCGCACAGGCTTTTCCCGTGGTGGATTCTCAATCGCTCAATTTGGCACCCTATCACCGGTATTTGCATGAGCGCTACCCGGACAAATGGCCATTGATCGCCAAGAATACGGACACCAATGGCGTCGGCCTGTTGGGCGTTTTGGGACTGCTGAACTCGCTCTCCCGTTCCAACAACCTTTGCTATCTCAACCCCAGTTACGGCTTGTTCTTTGAGGTGTTTTACCAGGAACCGCACGGCTTGGTTTATTCGATGAAGCCCTTTCCCGAACACGCGCTCCTGCCGCCGGTGCTGGATGAAAAGCTGATCGTTGAAAATGAAGCTTTCTGGTCGCACGCCCTGGAAATCCTTGGCCCGGACGTTCAGAAAGCGCTGGCCAAGCCAAAACGGAACGACCAAAAAAATGTTTTCGACCGCCTGTTGACGCACCTCTACGCCACGCCGGAGCCGAACCAAAACGCCATTTTTGCCGGGATGCTGTGCTCGCGCAGCCTTGACGACTGGGGCGTCCGCCTTCAACGCGCCGGTGAACTGAAAAAAGCCGCCGCCCAGTTCACCGCCGCCGAACAACTCAACCCGGACAACGTCGTCGCCGACATCAATCTGAAATTCAACCAGACGCTGCGCGCCGGCATCACCAACGATCTGGTGCCTGCGCCCATCAATTCCGACGTGTTCGGCAAATACCGCAATTGGAACGCGGTGTTGAACGCCAACGGCCCGTTCGACGAAATCAGTTTTTGTTTCGAGGGCGGCATGCATTTGATGCAGGATGCGATGTTTCGCCAGGCGGCCCAGCAATTCACCCGCGTCCGCCAGTTTGCGCCCTTCAACCTGGCCACGCGCCTCGAACTCGCCCAGATATATCTATACAACCGCCAGCCCGACCAGGCGCTGGAGGCCTTGCACGACCCGCTTGCCGAACCTGGCAGTTTTAACTTGAACGAAACCAATTCCACCGGGCTGGACATCCTCGCCGCCGCCGCCTGCTTTCAAAATAATGAAGTCTCTAGGGGAGCTGGTTATCTCGAAACCGAGATCAGCCGCCATCCCGACGACAGCTCGCTGCTCACCATCGCCACCCAGGCTTACATGATGCGCGGGCTTTACACCAACGCCCTCCGCGTCATCGCCCGCAAGCTCGCCAGCACGCCTGATGATCCGCAATGGCTTTTCGGCCAGGGCTACGCCAACATTCAAATTGGCCATTACGATGCCGCCATCGCCGCCCTGACCCGCGTTCTAGAAATCCAGACCAATGAGCCGACCGCCCGCTTCAACCGCGCCCTCGCTTATCTCCAAAGCGGGCGGCTCGACCAGGCGCGCGAAGACTACCTCCATTTGCAATCCATCTACACCAATTCATTTCAGGTCGCCTTTGGCCTCGCTGAAGTCGGCTGGCGCGAACACGACACCAACGCGGCCGTCCGCAATTACAACCTCTACCTCGCCAACGCGCCGACCAATCCCGTTGAATTCAAAATCGTCCACGAACGCCTGACGCAGTTGGGCGGCCACTGACGCCATGCGCGTCACCCACATCATCACCCGGCTCGTCGTCGGCGGCGCACAGGAAAACACTCTTACCACCCTCAACGGCCTGCGCGCCAAACCCGGCCTCGAAGTGAAATTGATTTCCGGCCCGACCACCGGCCCCGAAGGCTCGCTGGAAGGCGAAGCCCGGCAAATGCTTTTGCGCTCGAAGCAAGGGGAAACACTCAACATTCAACATTCAACGCCGAACCTTGAACGGCTGTCACCCTGCGCACAATTGGAAATTGGGCGTTCAAGGTTGAATGTTGAATGTTCAGTTGAGCCTCCGCACGCCGGACAGCCCGGCGGTCAATATTTCACCATCGTTCCCGAACTCATCCGCCCCGTTCACACGCTGAAAGATTTCATCGCCCTCCGCAAACTTGAAAAAATTCTGCGCGAACAAAGGCCGGATCTCGTCCACACCCACAGCGGCAAGGCCGGATTTCTCGGACGCCTCGCGGCCAGACGTGCGGGCGTGCCCGTCATCATTCATCACATTCACGGCCCGTCGTTTGGAAATTTCCAAGGCGCGCTCGCCAACTTCATTTTCATCGCCGCCGAACGTCATGCCGCCAAAGTCACCGACCATTTCTTCTGCTCCGCCGGCGCGATGACGAAGCTTTACCTGACTGCGGGCATCGGCCAGCCGGAACAGTTCACTCGTATTTTCAGCGGCTTCAATCTGGAGCCGTTCCTAAATGCGACGAACGATCTCGCATTCCGCAAACAGCTTGGCCTGGAAGAAAGCCATTTCGTCATCGGCAAAATTGGCCGCATCTTCCGGCTCAAAGGCCACGCGGATTTGGTGGCCGTCTTCGCCAAAATCCTTCCGCAAATTCCGCACGCGCGGCTGCTGTTCGTCGGCGACGGAGCGTTGCGCGGAGAAATTGAAAGCCAGATCCGCGCGCTCGGCCTGAACGGCAAGGTGATTTTCACCGGCCTCGTTCCGCCGGGCGAAGTCGCGCGCCATGTCGGCATCATGGACTGCCTCGCGCATTTGTCCTATCGCGAAGCCCTGTCCCGCGCGTTGCCGCAGGCGCTCGCCGCCGGCAAACCGGTCGTCGCTTACGATTTCGACGGCGCGGATGAAGTCTGCCTTGAAAACGAAACCGGATTTCTCATTCGCACTGGCGACACCAATGCTGTCGCGCAACGGTTGTTGCGACTCGCCAAAGACCCGCAGCTCCGTGAAAAATTTGGCCGGGCCGGCACGGCCTTTGTGAAGGACAATTTCTCCGTCGAAAAAATGGTGGACGACCAATATAATCTCTACCTGAAACTGGCCGCCAAGTGCGGCATCCGCGCGTGACTTTCCCTTTCAACTTTTTTGCCGGCGCGTTTGCGGGCGCGTTTTTGGTGACGCTGCTCGCGCTGCCGCTCTGGAGAAAATGGTGTCTGCGCACCCAGCTGGTGGACGATCCCGGCCATCGCAAAATTCACAACACGCCGGTTCCGCTAGCCGGCGGCTTTGCCGTGCTGACCGGAATCCTTCTGCCGCTTGCCGCCGGCGCCATTTTGTTGAAGCTTGAGATTGTCAAGCTTTCCACCGCTTCAGCCGTCGTTTATGGAATTGACCGGCGGAAAATTGAACTCACCGTGCTCGCGCTGGGCGCGGTCGCCATCACGATTCTCGGCTGGCTGGATGACAAGCACGAATTGAAGGCGCTCCCGAAATTCATCGGGCAGATTCTCATCGCCGTCGCCGTCGCCGCCGCCTGCAAACGCATCACACTGTTTGTCCACAGCGAAGTTTTCAGCTATGCCGTCACGATTTTCTGGATTCTCGCCGTCATCAACGCCTTCAATTTCATGGACAACATGAACGGCCTCTGCGCTGGTCTCGGTGCAATTGGCGCGTTTCTCTTTGCGCTCATCGCCGCCGCCAATGGCGAATATCTCGTCGCCATCACCGGCTTTCTAATGTGCGGCGCGCTGGTCGGATTTCTGCCGTGGAATTTTCCCAACGCCCGCGCGTTTCTCGGCGACGCCGGCAGCCACCTCGTCGGCTACCTGCTCGCAGTGATGGCGATTTTGCCGCACTTTTACACGAAGCAAAATCCGCGTCCCTTCGCCGTGCTCGCGCCGCTGTTCGTGCTGGCGGTTCCCTTGCTCGATCTGGCGCAAGTCAGCCTGATCCGCACGCTCAACAAAAAACCTTTTTGGATTGGCGATACGAACCACCTCTCGCACCGGCTGGTGCGCGCCGGAATGAGCCGCACGAGTGCCGTGTTGTTGCTCTGGCTCATCGCCGCCATCATTGGCGCGGCTGCGTGCTGGCTTTGATTTTTGAAAATAATTTCGTCGGCCAATCTCGCGCTTGAACGGCCGAGAGCCGGGAAATAATTGTCCCCCGACTGGCAGAGCCGGACGGCTTTTGCCAAAAATGCGAGATTTTGTCTTTGACGCAAGTTGAATGGGCAGCGTGCCGCGCTGCGGCGTCCCCGGCCCATGCAGGACCGGAACGCTTGGAAACAGAGGTGTCAGTTGGCCTCATTCCATTCCGTCGCCTGACGCTGCGCTCCGCGACGGGGACAACGCAGCGCGCTGTCCCTGCCGCCCACTTCCGTCAACGGCATAATCCCATTGATTTTGCAATAACTCGCAGGTGTTCAGTCGCCGAATTGATTTGGGATCAAAGGCCGTTTATTCTCCGCCGCATGAAATTAATTTCCTGGAATGTCAACGGCCTGCGCGCCGTGCTGAAGAAAAACTTTCTCGAATTTCTCGCCGCCGAGCAGCCCGACGTGTTGTGCCTGCAGGAAACCAAATGCACGCCTGACGATGTCGAGCAGCTCTGGCCCGCCAGCTACACCACATTTTGGAACTGTGCGGAAAAGAAAGGTTATTCCGGCACGGCAATCTTCACGAAGGAACGTCCGTTGAAAGTCACGCCGCACCTCGGCATCGCCGAACACGACCGTGAAGGCCGCGCGCTGACCGCCGAATATGAAGATTTTTTTCTGGTGAATGTCTATGTGCCAAACTCCAAGCGCGAACTGGAGCGCCTGCCTTACCGCCAAGTTTGGGACAAGGATTTTCTTACCTGCCTGAAAAAATTGGAAAAGAAAAAGCCGGTGATCTTCTGCGGCGACCTCAACGTGGCGCACACGGAAATTGACCTGGCGAATCCCAAGGCGAACGTCCGCAATCACGGTTTTACCATCGAGGAGCGCAATGGTTTCACCGCGTTTGTGGACGCCGGTTTCATTGACACGTTCCGCGAATTTGAAAAACGCGGCGGACATTATTCCTGGTGGAGTCCGATGAGCGGCGCGCGTTCACGGAACGTCGGCTGGCGCATTGATTATTTTCTCATTTCACAATCGCTGCGCCCACGATTGAAAAAAGCTTTTATTCTGCCGAAGGTTCTGGGCAGCGATCATTGCCCCGTGGGGGTTGAAATCGTCTGATCACCTGGCCGGTAGTTCGCGCCGCCGCAGCCACGTTTCGCCCAGTTCGCTCAACGTCTTGGCCTTGAGAATCCGTTCCGCCAGGGGAAACACGATGCGTTCTTCCTTGTCAAAATGCTTGCGCGAGGCCGTGACCGCGCCGAGCAGAAATTTCTTGGCCGTCTTGAGGTCGCGCGCACGGTGAACCTTTGCGGTGATGGCTTCGATCATTTCGTGTTCATCATGAAATGTCTCCTTCTGTCCCATCTGATCGAAGCAATGTTCCAGCGGGTCAATGAACAGTTCATCTTCCGTCCGCGAGTGCGGCCCGGTGAGTTTTTCCATGATGGTGGCCAGCGATTTGACTTCCGCCAGCGTCCGTGTGCGCGGCAGCACGGCTTCGATGTGGTCGAACAAATTGTGGAACACCGCGTGTTCCGCGCGCAAAACATCTGTGATTTTCATGACGATGACGGACTCATTAACTACCGTTGACCGTCCGTTTTCAAGCCTGATTTCACCAACCGGAAATGGTCACGGCCTGGACTTGGCGCGTGTTTTCTAAACAGGTTTCGGCGGGGAAAGTTTGGCCTGCGGCGACAAGCGAAGCGCGACGCCGCTTTTGGATCAGACCTGTCGGCCCCGATTGACGGCGCGAATGCGCTGTCGCCGCTGCACTCTGCCAGTGCGTCCAGACGCTTCGCGCGGGCCTGCCATCGCATTTGAAAACACACCTTAGTTGGCCTTGATTTTAATGGTGGCCGGCTTGAGTCCGTCGGATTCCGCCTTGAGCGTGATCGTCCCCGGCTGTCCGGCTTTCGCGCGAACAATCACGAGCGCCAGGCCGTTGAAGGCGTCATGTTCCTTTGCTTGCATCGGTTCGAGGTTGGTGGGGTCGCCGTCGTCCACGGCTACAATTTCGCCTGGGCCGGTGATGGAAAACTTGATGTGGTTCATCGAGCGCGGCACCAGCAATCCGCTTTTGTCCGCCACGGTGACGGTCACATATGAAAGGTCCCGGCCGTCGTCGGCGATTTTATTCCGGTCGGCTTTCAGCGTGAGCTTCGTTGCCGGGCCGGTGGTCTTGACGGTGTCGGTCGCCCATTTTTTTCCATTTTTGTAAGCGACGACTTTGAGCGTGCCGCGCTGATAAACCACGTCGTCCCAGCGCAGGCGGTATTCATATTGGCCTTTTTTCTTGAGGCCGAGTGATTTTCCGTTCAGGAAAAGTTCCGCCGAGTCGCCGGAGGTATAGACCATGACTGGCGTGACCTGCCCGATGCGTTCTGGCCAGTTCCAATGCGGCAGAATGTGCGCCATCGGATAATCCGGACGCCAGACTGACTGATAAAGATAGAAGCGGTCTTTCTTGAAACCGTCGAGGTCAACGATCCCGAAATAAGAACTGCGTGACGTGCGGGCGTAAGGCGTCGGCTCGCCAAGATAATCAAATCCCGTCCAGACAAATTCACCGGCGACAAAAGGAAATCTGTCCTGTCCGCGAAACTCGTCGTCCGGCCGCGTGGCCCAGCCGGGTGCGTAGAGGTCGTAGGAACTCATCTGGTTGTTGGCCATGCCGCCGCCCTTGTTGTTGGTGACGGGGAAGAAATATTCGCCGCGCGAACTGATGCACGAGGCCGTCTCGCTACCGAAAATCGGCTGATTGGGATGGGCCGCGTGGAACCGTCCATAATCGCCCGGCTTGTAGTTGTAGCCGAACACGTCCTCGTTGGTGTAAAAGCCGTTGAAGCCGGCTTGCGTCAGGCTGTTCGCGGAAGTCGTTGGGCGAGTCGGGTCTTCCTCGTGCGCGATGGCGGTTAACTGCGCCGCAATCCAGAATTTCGACCGGTTGCCCTGCTCGCCGACCTCGTTGCCGATGCTCCACAAAATGATGGACGGATGATTCCTGTCGCGGCGCAGTTCTGCGCGCCAGTCGCGTTCGTGCCAGTCGTCGAAGAGCAGATGATAATCGTTGCGCGTCTTGCCGTTCTCCCAGCAGTCAAAGGATTCATCCATCACCAACATCCCCATCTTGTCGCAGAGGTCGAGCAGTTCCGGCGCGGGCGGATTGTGGCTCGTGCGAATGGCATTGCAGCCGAACTCCTTCAAGATTTGGATCTGCCGTTCCAGCCCGCGTATATTTACCACCGAGCCGAGCGGGCCGAGGTCGGCATGGTCGCAGACGCCGTTGAGAGGAACGCGCTTGCCGTTCAGCAGAAATCCGTTGTCCGCCGTGAATTGAATGGTGCGGATGCCAAAGGGGGTTTCGTAAGAATCAACAGTTTTTCCATCCTGCTCAACTGAAGTGACGACCACATAACGCTGTGGTTTTTCGAGGCTCCACAGCTTCGGGTTCTTGAAGGCAATCTGCCCGGTGGCCGTCTGCGACTGGTGCGCGACGACTTTCACGCCGTCCATGGTGATGGACGCGATGGATTTTCCCTTGTTGCCGTTCGCGCCGAGTTCAAAAATTTCATTTTTCACCGTCACGGCGGCATCGGCGCCCGCATCATTGTCCACACTGGTCTGAATTTTCACCGTCGCCGCATCCGCGCTGACCTGCGGCGTAGTGACATAAACGCCCCAGTGCGTGACATGAACCGGCTCGGTTTTCACGAGCCAGACGTTGCGGTAAATGCCGCCGCCCGGATACCAGCGCGACGAATTCGGCGGATTGTTGAGGCGGATGGCCACGACGTTGTCGCCGCCGAACTTCAAATACGGCGTCAGGTCAACGCGCCACGAGGAATAACCATACGGCCAGCCGCCGACAAATTTTCCGTTGCACCAGACCGTCGCGTAGGACATCGCGCCGTCCACGTCCAGATAAATTTTTTTGCCCGCGTCGGTTGCCGGAATGTCCAGATGCCTGCGATACCACGCCACGCCGAACCACGGCAGCTTGCCGGTGTCGCCCGACAGCGCCCGGTCAAACGGCGCTTCCACGCCGAAATCGTGCGGCAGGTTCAGCCGCCGCCACTGGCTGTCGTCAAAGCCGGCCTGCGCGAAGGAAAGGCTGGGATCCAGTTCACCGTCCGGCCGCACGGCGGGCGCGTTCGTCGTGAACGGATTGCCCGTCGGCAACAGCCACGCCTTGATCGCGGAATAATCCAGGCTCGTTCCCGCATCCGGCGCGTCGGCCTTGAGGAAACGCCAGCCGGCGTCCAACGAAATGCGCTCGCGCGGCGAATCCACGGGCGCGGCGAACATCACGGTTGGCACCAGCAGCAGTGCGGCAAAAGGCAGAATTTTTAGAGTTTTCATTTGTCTTGCGATTGAAGCCCGAAATATAAAAACATTTGCTTCTTTGCGCAATGCTGTTGTGAGTGAAAGTTTAAGACCGGGCGCAACTATGTTCGTCGCTGGATGGTTCAAGTGAAACAGAAAGTCTGTTAGGGCTGACTTCTTGCAGAAACGCACAAATCAAGATGACTTAAGGGAACCTCCGAAAACCACATATTGGAGTTGGGTTGGGGGGATGGTTCCGTTTTTGGGTGTGGCTGGTTTCATGGCCGCTCTTTTTGTTGGTGATTTTTTGACTTTAACCGTTCGCGGTTGAT
>DATCBW010000208.1:0-2324 GCA_036511615.1 Verrucomicrobiia bacterium
TCCAGAAACTGAACACGCTGCTGCCACACGAGATTCGCGGCCAGTCCCAAGTGCTGCCGCGCATCGTCTCGGCAGTTCAACGCGGTGAACTCGGCCTCACAAAACCGGGCCGTCCGCGCGGAAGTTTTCTGCTGCTTGGCCCAACGGGAGTGGGCAAAACGGAAACGGTAATCGTCACGACAAATCAAATTTTTGGGCCGGGACAATTGTTTCGTTTCGACATGAGCGAATTTCAGAATCAGGAAGCACTAGGTTTGCTGCTGGGTGCGCGGCTCGGCGAAGTCGGCTATCTCGGCGCGGTGCGGGAGCGCGCGACAGAAGGCTCATTGCTGTTTGATGAGGCGGAAAAGGCGCATCCGCGCGTGCTGGACATCCTGCTGCAATTGCTGGACGCGGCGCGGATTACGGTGGCAACCGGCCAGACGCTGGACTTCAGCGACTACTATATTTGGCTCACGTCAAACATCGGTTCGGCGGAATTGATGAGCCTGCAACATTCCAATGACGCGACGCTGGAACGCCACGTCCTCACGCGGGCGCAACAATCCCTGCGCCCGGAAATCTTCGCGCGTGTGAATGAAAAACTGGTGTTCCGCCGTTTGGGTTACGAACACCAGTTGGAAATTGCGGAGAAATTCCTGGCGCGTGAAATTGAATTCCTCCGGGAACGCGGACACAAACTTGAATTGGACAAAACGGTTCTGCCGTTTCTCGTGCGCAAAGGTTTCCACCCGAAGTTGGGGGCGCGTCCGATGCGGGACGCAGTGGAAAAGCTGGTCGGCGATGCCGTGTCGGAACGTCTGTTGCAAGAGCGTTCGGGCAGCGGCGCGCTGGCCTTCGACGAAACGCGCGACTGTCTGACTGTGCTGTGAATCAGGACTGCGAAAGAAACAGGTGAGATTCACCAATGTCCTTGTCCGGCTGGAACGCGCCGAGTTTGCGCTTCGACAATTGCGAACAAACTTTGCGAATGGCTTTCCGTTTGGCGGCAATTCTCGGCAGCTTCACCAAAAGACAATCGGCAAACTGGTCGCCGGCTTTGCTGGCGTAGATGTCAGGCGCAATCACCTCGGTTGCACCTGCTTTGTAGAGGGACTCAATAAATTTCAGCGCATCGGTCGCGCGCTTGAATCGTCCGAGCGAGCGCGCAGCCTTACCGCCGCTTTCGAGCCACTTCCGCATTTCGGCACGGTTTTTCTGCGCCAAAAGTGAACGGACAAAAACTTGATGGATGTGTTTTCCCGTGGCGACCGTGTTCGGCAATGGTTTTCCGGCTTCGCCGGTCAGCTTGGGCAGTGATTTGTCTTCGGAGCGGGCGGCGCGGTATTCCTCGGTGGTGACAGGACGCCCGCGCAGATAAACTTCCTCGGACATCAACGCCCCGTCATGCAGCCACAGGCGATAGCGTCCCGAAAAATCGCCGTTCACGGTGGAAAATTCCAACTGCAACCTGCCATTCTCGTGCCAGGTGCGCTGAACACCCGTGCCATGAATCATCCGATATTCGCCCAGCAACCGTCCGGCTTCATTCCACTGGCGGCAGACGCCGTGCAGCAAGCCGTTCAAATAGCGTTCTTCGTTGGCCAGAACCCCGTTTTTGTGCCAGACGCGGACCACGCCCTGCCTGCGACCATTGCGCAACGGCACTACTTCACGCAACTGGCCATTACGGTGGAACGCTTTTTCAACAGATTTTTTCACTAACCGAGCAATATTTCGTTCAGCAATGAATCCATTTAAGGCAAAATCGGGAAGAAATAACAGCGTAGAATTGTAGCGACGCAATCCAATCTTCTTTCGAGCAGACAGACTTCCCGCGATGAAATCCTAAAGGCAAAACTTCCCGGCGGCGGCGGGCGGGTCAAGGAGGAACGGAAGCGCGAACGTCTAAGCGAGCGACCCGTAGTATCCTTGACGCGACCGACGACGCCATACAATCAAAGGGGGTTTCATCGCGTTGACCCGGCGACAAGCCGAATGGCTCGCCAATTTTACAATCAGTGATTGAAAAATCTGAAATTGGCCAATCACTGATTGGTGCATTCATCGCCTTGCCCGCGTATGCGGATTTTCTGGCTTCGGTCTGCGGTCGGCGAGCGGGGAAAGTGGAGCGGAGGGCGGAGAGAAGCGTTTAGCGCATCGCAGCCGGAGCGCAACGCCCGCCGCCGAGCTGCAGACGGAAGCCCGCCGCCATTGCGGCAACCCGCCAATGCCCGCTCGTGACGAGCGCATTTTTTGCGAAGCGGAACAGGCGAGGTCGCAGGGGAAACGGGGCGACCGTCAAGCCTGTGAAGCGAAGCAAAAATTGCGTTGGTCACGGCGGA
>DATCBW010000209.1:0-3152 GCA_036511615.1 Verrucomicrobiia bacterium
GCGCGGACAAATCGTCAACAAGAGCGCCTTGTTGCGCGAAGTGGAAACCGACATTGCCGCCCTCGTGCAACTGGTGACGGACATGGACGACCTCGTTTTGCAATTCACCGGCAGCGACGCGGCGAACCGTTTTCAGGAAGCATGGAAACGCGCCCGCATCATCGTGGATTCCGGCGGCGGACACAGCAGCACACCGCCCACGCCGCCGCCCGCGACACCAAAACCGTAAAGTCAAATTTGAAAACGCCAAGCGGCCTTCGGAAACGGAGGCCGCTTTTTTATTTTGTGCCGGAGCAGACTCGTCTCCATTTCCACCCGCGCATCAAAACAGGGTTGCCTGATTTCTCTTCATCTGTGAACCTTTGCCACCATCAAATATGTCAAGCGTCAAGAGTCCGAATAATCTTAAAGCATCCGATCCTGTTCGCGACGCGGCGATGGAGGAGGCGTCAGCAGTAATGCAGCGGCTCGGCACTTCGGCATCCGGCTTGAGTGAAGCGGAAGCGGAAACGCGGCTGGTGAAATACGGCACGAACGAAGTCGCGCAGGAAAGAAAACACGAATGGCTGCACCGGATTTGGGTCGCCGTCCGCAATCCGCTGGTGATTTTGCTGACGATTCTGGCGACGCTTTCCTATCTCACGGATGATTTTGCTGGCGGCACGGTGATGATGGTGATGGTTGTTCTTGGAGTCTCGCTACGTTTCATTCAAGAAACAAAAGCTGGCAATGCGGCGGCAAAGCTGAAGGCGATGATTACCGTCACCGCTACCGTCGTGCGTGACGGAAAACAAAAAGAAATTCCTCTGCAACAACTCGTGCCGGGTGACATCGTGAAACTTTCCGCCGGTGACATGATCCCCGGCGATGTGCGGCTGCTCGTGGCAAAAGATTTATTCATCATTCAAGCCACGCTTACCGGTGAATCTCTGCCGGTTGAAAAATCCGACGCGCGCGACATACGCGAAAATGTTTCCGCAATTGAACGCCCGAATCTTTGTTTCCTCGGCACGAGCGTAGAAAGCGGCGCGGCCACGGCGGTCATTGTTGCGACCGGCACGCAGACGTATTTCGGCAAAATGGCAAGCAGCCTTGCGGGTCAGCAACCTGACACGGCTTTTGACAAGGGCGTGAAACGGTTCGTCTGGCTGATGCTCTCTTTCATGCTGGTGATGGTTCCAATGGTTTTTCTCATCAACGGCCTGATGAAGCATAACTGGAAAGGCGCATTCTTTTTTGCGATGGCCGTCGCCGTTGGACTCACGCCTGAAATGCTTCCGATGATTGTTTCGGTCTGCCTGTCAAAAGGCGCACTGGCGATGTCCAAGAAAAAAGTCATCGTCAAGAAACTTAATTCCATCCAGAACTTCGGCGCGATGGACGTGCTTTGCACCGACAAGACCGGAACGCTTACCATTGACCACGTCATCCTCGAAATCCATTGCGACGTTTTCAAAAATGAAAGCGAGGCCGTGTTGCGGGATGCGTATCTCATCAGCCATTTCCAGACCGGATTGAAAAATGTCCTCGACCGCGCCGTGCTGAAATACAAAGAACTGCACGGTGAACTTGGCATTGATAAATATAAAATGGTGGACGAAATCCCGTTTGATTTTTCGCGCCGCATGATGTCCGTGGCGATTGAATGTCCGAACGGCGAGCGGCAACTCCTTACCAAAGGTGCGCCAGAAGCGGTGTTCGCCAAATGCTCGCACTTCGAGAACGAAGGGGAAATCCTGCCGATGGAGCCAATTCTTGTCGGTGACATCATCGAGCAGGTCAATTCGTTGAGCGAGGACGGCTTCCGTGTGCTTGCCGTCGCCACAAAAAAATTGGGAACGCAAAACACATTCACCAAAGCGGATGAAAGCGATTTGATTTTGACCGGCTATCTCGCGTTTCTTGACCCGCCAAAAGAATCCGCTGCCAAAGCCATCACCGCGCTCCGGCAAAATGGCGTCACGGTAAAAGTTCTCACCGGCGACAACGATCTGGTCACGCGCAAAGTTTGCAGTGAAGTCGGCATACACGCGGAAAAGATTTTACTCGGCAATCAGGTTGAAAACATGACCGACGAGCAACTCGCAAAGGAAGTCGAAACAACGGAAGTGTTCGCCCGCCTTTCACCCGCGCACAAAAAGCGCGTCGTTCAGGCATTGCAAAAGAACAAGCACGTTGTTGGTTTCATGGGCGACGGCATCAATGACGCGCCCGCGCTCCGCGCCGCCGACGTTGGCATTTCCGTGGATACCGCCGTGGACATCGCCAAGGAATCCGCCGACATGATTCTGCTGGAAAAAGATTTGATGGTGCTGGAACAAGGCGTCATTGAAGGCCGCAAAGTGTTCGCAAACATTTTGAAATACATCCGTATGGGCGCGAGTTCAAATTTTGGAAATATGTTCAGCGTGCTTGGCGCGAGCGCGTGGCTGCCATTTTTGCCGATGCAGCCGATTCAAGTGCTGACGAACAACCTGCTCTACGATTTTTCGCAAGTGCCGATTCCCACTGACAATGTCGGCGAGCAATTCACTTCCAAGCCGCGTCCGTGGCAAATGGGTGAGATTGCAAAATTCATCGTCTTCATCGGGCCAATCAGTTCGATTTTCGATTACACGACGTATGGCCTAATGTGGTTTTACTTCAAATGCAGCAATCTGGCTTTGGCCGCGCCGCCGGAACTCGCAGCGCGTTTCGCAAATGCCGCAGATGCAGATCATACTTACGCCGCCTCGTTGTTCAGCACTGGCTGGTTTGTCGAGTCGTTGATGACGCAAACACTCATTGTCCACGTCATTCGCACGAACTTGATTCCGTTTGTCCAATCGCGCGCAAGTTGGCAATTGACCGTGACGACGTTCGCCATCATGGGTGTCGGCGCGTATCTGCCATTTTCACCGCTCGGACGATATTTGGGATTCGTCCCGCTGCCGTGGCAATTCTGGCCGTTCCTGCTGGTCACGCTCGTTTGTTATGTCGGCCTGACGCAACTCATCAAAATGTGGATGGTTCGCAAACGCTGGATTTGATATGGAGAACGAATACAAACCACCGCGAAAGAAACCAACAGGCTTCATCTTCCTGCTGGCTTGTGTCGGGCTTTTCTCCCTGAACTGTGCGGCAAATTTGTTAATGTCCAACAAGGCCAGTGG
>DATCBW010000210.1:0-53014 GCA_036511615.1 Verrucomicrobiia bacterium
GGCAAAGCAACTGGCCGCGTTGGAAAAGAAACTTACCGACCGGCTTGACGGGCATGAGGTCGCCATCATCGAAGTGCTGCGGCGCGAAATCGGTTTTCACGTCGGCATGGCGGAACAAAAATCCAAAGCCAGACGGAAGAAAAAGACGTGAACTCTGCGCCCGCACGATTATGATTGCCACGATGGAAGCCGACCCGACCAAGGCCTACAACCAGGACGACGCCACCGGCTTCATCCGGCTCAACGCCCTGCGCCTGAAAGTCGCGGCGAAGGTGCAAAAGAAAAAATAAAAATGTGAAAATAATTTTTGCAGCAATGGTCGCAATTTGTGGATGCAATTTAATTGCGTCTCCAATTGACGACCTTGCATCACCGTCGCAAGAAACGAGAGATGCGGCTGCAAAAATACTTCGAGCAACTTACACGCCTTCGTCACGCACAAATTGGGATTCGTTGATTGCTTCAATCAAAATTGGTGACAACAAGACAAACGTCATCGAGATGCTCCGCCGTCTTAAAATCAAAGGCGGTGGTGGCGCGGGAACTGGAACTTATGAAAGCCGACTTTTTCAATTGGATGATTCATGGCAATTGGAATTGGCTTCGGAAGGAGATCATGTAGTTGGTTGTAAACTGCGTGAACAAATGCGTGATCTCTGGGTTTTACCTCCAACTAATTTTACAGGGGTGTGGACTATCTATTGGGTTAATGGACAAAGAACCGCTGAGATTCATGTCAAAGATGGTAAGAATTTCGGAGAGTTCACGGGTTTCTATTCAGATGGGAAAAAGGCATACGTTCAACATTTCGATGAACAAGGTGTTAACGGTGAAGACACCGGTTTCTTCAGATCTGGTAAGATTAATTATCACGGACAATATAAAGCAGGCACTCAAATCGGAACGTGGATTTGGTATAACGAAGACGGTTCTACTAACTCCATCAAAGATTTTTCCAAGCCGTGACTATGCCCACCTCGCTCATCCATCGAATCGGCATCGCTGCGCCGGCGGTGATGTAACCGGGTTTGGCGGTCGCTTTCACCGCAAGAAATCCATTTTCTCTCATTGCGCCGCTTGCAAAAATCCCTTTTATTAGCAGCATACAGCCCGTTCATCCAGCATTCCAATTCAACCAATGTAGCCGTCATGAAAAAAACCCGTCTCGCCATGTTCCTCCTCAATGCGGCGCTCTTGTTCACCATTGCCGCCGCGCCCGCGCCCGCGCCCGCTGGCAAGATCAAAGTCCTCATCGTGGACGGCTACAGCAACCACGCCTGGAAATACAACACCGCCCTGCTCCGGGGCATTCTCGAACCCACCGGCTTGTTCGACGTGTTGGTTTCCACCACGCCGCCGCCCACGTCCACGAACGGATGGGATCAGTGGCGTCCGAAATTCAAGGACTACGACGTGGTGATCCAGACCTGCAACGACATCAACCACAGCGGCCCGGCGTGGCCGAAGCAGGTGCAGGAGGACTTCGTAAATTATGTGCGCGACGGCGGCGGCGTTTATATTTACCACTCGGCGCAAAATGCTTTTGCGAACTGGCCGGAATACAATGAAATCATCGGCCTCGGCTGGCGTCCGAAATCCTACGGCACGGCTATTTCCATCAGCGACGATGAAAAACTCGTCACGCATCCGCCCGGCGAAGGCATGGACACCGGCCACGCGCCGAATGGCGACGTGCTGGTGCATCTGCTCGGCGAACATCCGATTCACGATGGCGTGCCGAAAACCTGGCTTACGCCGCATCTCGAAGTTTATTATTTCGCGCGCGGCCCGGCCACGAATGTGCAGGTGTTGTCCTACGCCCGCGACCCGCAATTCGGCCTGAACTGGCCGGTTGAGTGGACGGTGAAATACGGCAAAGGCCGCGCCTACATCGCCACGTTCGGCCACGTCTGGAGAGGCGATGTGCAGCCCGAAAGCCTGCGCTGCGCCGGCGTCCAGACGATGATCGTGCGCGCCTTGCAATGGCTCGCCAACCGTCCCGTCACTTATCCCGTGCCGAAGGATTTTCCAACGGCGGATAAAACTTCCATCCGTCCAGAAATTCCCATTCCAGCATCAGCCGCGCGGTGAATTCAATCCCAACCCTTGAATAAATGAACGCGATGGAAGCCGTCCCGACCAAGGCCTGCAACCAGGACGACGCTACCGGCTTCATCCGGCTCAACGCGCTGCGATTGAAAGTCGCGGCGAAGGTGCAGAAAAGGAAATGAGTATTGCGCGGTCAATCTATCCGCAGTTTGAAGTTCAATTTTTGGAATTCTTAAAAGAGCTTCAACCTCTTTTAATGGATGCAATTGATTCGTTAAAAGGCAAGAAGCCATCTAATTTTGGTTCATCGTATTTAGGAAGAATTGCACCAACCGTAAATAGAGCAGGAGATGGTTACTTATGGCTTCGCGAATCTGGCCGAATGGATGCGTCAAAATTATTGATTCGTCCAGCACTAGAAGCCGTATTTTGTGGAACTGCAGCCATGAACAATAAAGAATTTGTTTTCCGAAAAGCATATTCTGAATGGGAAGAGCACAAAAAGCTATTTGCGCATGATGCTGCCAGCAAAAAAAAAGCTGATGAATATCTTCTTAAACTAAAGCGAAGATTTCATGAAGAAGCTCCAGACTATCCAATAAAATGTAAAACCATCAAGGTTAGGGAAATCGCAGAAATGGCAGGTTTAGTATCAGCATACGAAGATTATTATCGAATCTATTGCAGATTTACTCACAGTGCATTGATGGCAGTTTCGGGAAATTTGAACCAAGCAACAGATTCCAAGGATACTCATGTAGTCGTTTGGTGTGTATTAATGATGTTGAACCAATTAAAACAATTTACGCCAGCAGATATTCCCGACCTGATGCCTTTCCATGAAAAACTCTTGGCACTAAATCGTCTTATTCCGCAGAATCCGACCACGACTCGACATATCATTTCATAAAACCATGCCCACCTCGTTCATCCATCGCCTCGGCATCGCCGCGCCGGCGGAAACGATTTATCGCGCCCTCACCACCGAGGACGGCATCCGCGCGTGGTGGATGACGGACGTGAAGATGTCTTTATTTGCATTTTTTCCGGATTGAAATATGGTTGCGACATTATGAGCGACCCGATCATTGCCCAAAAATCTCCGTTTGTCCAAAAGGCCGAACCCGGCACCTATTTCTGGTGTGCGTGCGGCCGGTCCAAGTCGCAGCCGTTCTGTGACGGCTCGCACAAAGGCACCGGCTTCGCGCCCAAGAAACAGGAAATCGCCGAGGCCAGGACGGTCGCTTGGTGCGGCTGCAAGCATACGCAGAGCGGCTGTTTCTGCGACGGCAGCCATGCGAAGCTGCCGTGAGGCGTTGAATCGTTAATTCGCGGCGAACGTCCAAACGGCAATTCACGTTGCCTTGGTTTTGCCGGCGTGGATGCTATTGCCGTTGAAATCCCAACTGGTTTTCCGCTTTCACCCAGGCTGGCCAAACTCGGTTGCGACTTTGGCTGGCGAAGGCAGCGGAAAGATTTATCCTGCGAAGCATGGCCGATGCGCGCAAAGAACTGCCGGATGACTTGCTCAAGGCGACGTCGCGCTCGTTTTATCTGACGTTGCGCGTGCTGCCGGCGCGCGTGCGCCCGCAAATCGGCCTGGCGTATCTGCTCGCGCGCACGACCGACACCATCGCCGACACGGAACTTGTCCCGCTGGCGCAACGGTTCGACGCGCTCCAAAAACTCCGCGAACGGATGCTCGGCCAGTCTTCCGCCCCGCTGAATTTTGGCGAACTTGCCCGGCAGCAAGCCTCGTCCGCCGAACGCCTGCTGTTGGAAAAAGTCGAGGACAGCCACGCACTGCTGCAAACGCTTTCGCCCGCCGATCTCAAACTGGTTCGCGATGTCCTCGTGACCATCACCAGCGGACAGGAGCTGGACTTGCGACGTTTCGCCACCGGTTCCGCCGGAAAAATCGTCGCCCTCGAAACCACAGCCGAACTGGACGATTACATCTATCGTGTCGCCGGCTGCGTCGGCGAATTTTGGACGAAGATCTGCCGGGCGCATCTTTTTCCCGACGCGCGGCTGGATGAAAAGCAGCTCATCGCCGACGGCATCCGGTTCGGCAAAGGTCTGCAACTGGTGAACATTCTGCGCGATTTGCCGGCGGATTTGAAACAGGGCCGCTGCTATCTGCCAACGCAACGGCTGGATGAGGCGAAGCTGTTTCCGGAGGTTTTGTTTTCGCCGGTGAACGCGGAAAAGTTTCTCAAACTTTACCACGAACATCTCGACCAGGCGGAGTCGCATCTGGCGGCGGGCTGGCGTTACACCAACGCCCTGCCGTTCGGACAATTCCGCATGCGGCTGGGGTGCGCGTGGACCATTCTCTTTGGTTTGCGGACGATTGAAAAGCTGCGCACGGCCGGCGTGGTTGAGCTGCGGCAGCGCGTGAAAATTTCGCGCGGCGAGGTCTGGCGGATTATTTTCGTTTCGTTGCTGGCGTGTCCGCTGCCATTCGTCTGGCGGAAATTGTATTCGCCGGTTCGAAAAGCAGTTGCTTCCGGCGACGAATTGGCGTAAGAAAGCGTCATGCAGATCCCCAAAGTTACCCTTTTAATTTGCGCCCTGGCGCTCGGCGTCACCTTGGCCGTCCGTGCCGAGGACACTCCGGCCCAGGCTGCCGCACGCGCGGCGCTGGCGGCGAAAATGTCAGAATTGGGCGAACAGCCGCCGGCAGCCAATGCCGCCACGCCCGCTGAACAACCGGCAATGGTGCCGGTCGGCAAAGACGCCAAGGCGAAAGCCAAAGCGGAAAAGGAAGCCGCCAAACAAGCCGACGCGCAAAAAGCGGCCGACGAGGCAGCCGCCAAAGCCAGGGCGAAAGCTGATCAGGCAGCCGCCAAAAAACAGGCGGCGGAGCAGGCCGCAGCGGCCAAGTCCAGCATGGAAGCCCTGGTCGCTGCGCCAGTCGCGGCACCGGTTGCGGCGGAGAATGGCGACAATCCCGCCCAGGCCAAGGCGCGCGAAGCGCTTGCCCAGGCAATGATGATGAACCCGCCTCCCAGCCAGCCCGCGCCGCCGCCCGCGCCAAAACCCATTTCAAAACCCACGCCAAAGCCTGCACCGCAGCCTGTGCAAAAGCCTGCGCCGGTTGTCGCGTCGCCGCCAATGGAGGTCAAAACCGTCCAGCCAGTCGCACCGGTCTATTCAGGACCTCCGTTGCCAATTTCGCAGACGAAGGAGCAGAAACTTCAGGAGCTGCTTGAAAAATACAAGACCAACCAGATCACGCCGGAAGAATATCACAAACAACGGGCGGCCATCATCTCCGGGCAGTAAGTCAGACTTTTTCCGCACCCGCCGGAATTTTTTTCCGGCGGGTTTTTTCATTTCACAACCTTGAACTTTGTCATCCAAACTTTAGACTGAAGGTTTATGCATGATTTCCGTTACGTCGGTGACAGGCTGTTTTGCGAAGGCGTGAGCGTCGCATCGCTCGCCCGCAAATTCGGCACGCCGCTTTATGTTTATTCGCAGCACACGCTGGAAGCTCATTATCAGAAGCTCGATGCCGCGCTCGCGCCGCTCGACCACCTGATTTGTTTCGCCATGAAGGCGAACTCGAACCTGTCGGTCATGCGTGTGCTGGCAAACCTCGGCAGCGGCTTCGACGTGGTGAGCGCGGGCGAATTGCAACGCGTCATCGCGGCGGGCGGTGATCCGGGGAAATGCGTTTTCGCCGGCGTAGGCAAAACGGAAAACGAAATTGAATTCGCGCTGCGGCAAAATGTTTATTCATTCAACGCCGAAAGCGAACCGGAAATCGAACGCGTCAATCGCATCGCCGCGCGTTTGAAAAAAATCGCGCCCATCGCCGTGCGCGTGAATCCTGGCGTGGACGCATACACGCACGCGAAAATTACGACCGGCACTTACGAGAATAAATTTGGCATTCAATTCGAGCACGTTGAAGGCATTTATGCCCGCGCCCGCAAGTTAAAAAACATTCGTTTGCGCGGATTGCAGATGCACATCGGTTCGCAAGTCACCAAAACAGATCCGTTTGAGCAGGCGGTTCACAAAGTTTTGCCGCTCGTTGAAAAATTGAAGGTGAAATACGCGCTGGAATTTTTCAGCATCGGCGGCGGACTTGGAATCGTTTACCAACCCGCGCTGGCCAGCGGTTCGGAAAGTTGGTGGAAAACCGCAGCGGCAAAAGACATTTTGACGCCGGAAAAATATGCCACACGGTTGCTGCCGTTGTTACAGCCGCTTGGCTTGAAAATTTTGCTTGAACCCGGGCGTTATATTGTCGGCAACGCGGGCATTTTGACCACACGCGTTGAATACATAAAAAAAACCGGCCGCAAAAATTTCGTTATTGTGGACGCTGCGATGAACGATTTGATTCGTCCTGCATTTTACGATGCTTATCACGAAATCGTTCCGCTCGTTTGCAAAAATGTCGCGACAATTTCTTCGGATGTTGTCGGCGGCATTTGCGAATCCAGCGACTTTTTTTGCAAGGACCGCCCGTTGTCAAAAGTTGTCGAAGGCGATCACCTCGCGCTTTTGAGCGCGGGCGCTTACAGTTCTGCACAGTCGTCGAATTACAACACTCGCCCGCTCGCCGCTGAAATTTTGGTGAGCGGCAAAAAATTGGCCGTGGCGCGCGAACGGCAGGCGGTGGAAAAAATCTGGTCGGATGAAAAAATTGTGGCATGGTTGAAGTGAAATTGTGAGCAACGAATTTTCCATAGCGGCCTACTGGTCGGACGGCATGGACGAAAACGGCCTCGCCGACTGGGCGCGGCGGCTGCGCGCGCGGCTGCCCGCGCCGGAGGTTTCACTCGGCCTGGTTTTCATGGCGCCGAAATTTTTTCCGCACGCGGGGCAGGTGTTGGAAATTTTACGCGTCCACGCCCGCGTGCCGCTGCTGGCGGGCTGTTCGAGCAGCAGCCTCGTCGCCGGCGCGGAAGAAATTGAGGGCGCGGGCGGCCTGGTGCTGGCGTTGTATTCCCTGCCCGGCGCGAATCTGAAAGGCGTCCGTTTCACGCAGGAACAGGTCGAGCAGGCGGACAATGAAAATTTCTGGCCGGTCGAGTTCGGCGTTCCAAAAAATAATGTGAACGGCTGGCTCGCGTTCATTGACCCGTTTCATCTCGACGCGGAGGCGTGGCTGCGTTCGTGGAATCAAAACTATTCCGCGCTGCCGGTCTATGGCGGGCTGGCGAGCGGAGTTTTCCCCGAACCGCTCACGCAAGTTTATCTCGACGGCGAAGTTTTTGAGGACGGCGGCGTGGCGGTGGCCGTCGGCGGTGAGGTTGCGCTCGCGGGCGTCGTCGCGCAAGGCTGCACGCCCATCGGCGAGGCCTGGACGCTGACGCGCGTGGAACAAAATCTAATTCAGCACATCGGCAACCGCCCGGCTTATACGGTGCTGTCCGAGACGGTCAGCCAGTTGACGCCGGCCGAGCAGGTGAAGGCGCGCGGGAATCTGTTCATCGGTCTGGTCGTGAACGAATACCTGGACGAATTTCATCGCGGCGATTTTCTCGTGCGGAACCTGATCGGCGGCGATCCGAATTCCGGCGTGCTGGCCGTCGGCGCGCTGCCGCGACCGGGACAGACCATCCAGTTCCAGCGCCGCGACGCCGCCGCCGCGTCGGAGGACATGACGGCCCTGCTCGATTCCGCCAAAATCAAACTTGCCGGACAGACGATCTATGGCGGCTGCCTGTTTTGCTGCAACGGACGCGGGAAAAATCTTTTTGGCCGCACCAGCCATGACGCCGGCCTGGTGCAGGAAAATTTCGGACCGCTCGGCCTCGCCGGATTTTTCTGCAACGGCGAGATCGGCCCGCTTGGCGGAAAAAATTTCCTGCACAGCCACACCGCCGCGCTCGCGCTGTTTGTAAAAAAGTAGGCGCAGTTCGCCATTGCTTTTGCCCGCCGGACAGCCATCCTCCCGAAAGAATTGTGCCTGACGAACATTCCAATTTGAACCTGCCCGCGTCCGCGCGCCGTCCCAGCGGACGCCGCCGTGGCCGTCGCGGCGGCCGTGGCCGCAGTCCGCGTCCAGCAGCCGGAAAAGTTCCGGTGGGCACCGCCGAAGAAATTTCAGCCGCGCCGGAAACCGTGGAAGAAACCACCGTTCACTCCGAAGCTGCGGAAAATGAAGCGGACACCTCCGGCGATTTCCGCGAACCACATCCCGAAGAGCACGCTGAAGCCGCGTTGCCGGAAGAAACAACGACCACCGCCGAAAATGCGCCCGAACCGGAAGCGGTTCGTCCGTCCCCCGCTCAACCGCGCGAATTTCACCCGCGCGAACGCCGCCCGGAACCACAACGCCCGAAACCCTGGGTCAAGCCCGCCGATTTTCGCCCGGCGGAAACCTCGGCCATCAGCCAGGCCGTTGCGCACGCCACGGAAATCGCCGAGTCGCTCAAGCACACGATTGACCAGTTGGATGAAATTCTTGAACTCGTCGAACTCGCCGAGCGCCAGAAAATCGCCGACGAGCGCGAGATTGACGAACTCCGCCGCGCGCTCCGCCGCATCCAGCCGCCGCGCCACCAGCCGCCTTCGCGCGGCCCGCGACGCGAGGAACCGCATCGCGGCCGTCACGAATCCCCCGAAACCATCCAGCGACACGAGGAGCCGCCGCGTCCGCCGGAAGCGGAAGAGCCGCCCGCCCAAGCTGATTGAGAATTTTTCCGCGCCATGAACCTCGCGGAAAAACAGGTTGAACTCGCCGCGCTGAAATACGGACAAGACCGGCTCGCGTTCCTCGTTGAAAAGGCAAAGCGCCGTCCGCCGCCTGCACCGGAATTGCGCGTGGAGGAAAATTTGATTCCCGGCTGCCTTGCCAAACTGTGGTTCGTTGCCGAATTCTGCGACGGCAAATGTTTTTTCGACTGCGATTCGGATTCGCTCGTCGTCAAGGCCGTCGCCGGCCTGCTCTGCGAATTTTACAGCGGTCACGCGCCGGCGGAAATTGTCGCGCACGATCCCAAATTTCTTGCGCCGTTCGGCATCACGCAGCATCTCACGCCCAACCGCCGCAACGCGCTTTCAAAAGTCTGGGAACGCATCCGGCAATTTGCGGAAGCCAATGCGTAATGAAATTTTACGACGCGCACAATCATTTGCAGGATGACCGTTTTGCCGGACGCCAGACGGAACTGCTCGCCGCGTGCGAAAAATCCGGCGTCGCGCGCATGGTCGTCAACGGCGCGTGCGAAAGCGACTGGCCGCTGGTGCTTGCGCTCGCGCGGGAAAACAGAATGGTGCTGCCGAGCTTCGGTTGTCATCCGTGGCATCTGCGCGAGCGGACGCCGGCCTGGCTGGAAAATCTGGAAAAATTTCTCGATGAAATTCCCAGCGCGGTCGGGGAAATCGGCCTCGACCGCTGGAAGCCGGATTTGAGTTACGACGACCAGGAGAAAGTTTTTCGGGCGCAACTCCGCGTCGCCGCCGGACGCAATCTGCCCGTGAGCATTCATTGTTTGCAGGCGTGGGGACGATTGCATGAATTGCTGCGCGACAATCCGCGTCCGGCGTGCGGTTTTGTGCTGCACAGTTTTGGCGGGCCAACGGAGATGATTTCCACCCTGACGAAGCTTGGTGCGTATTTCAGTTTCCCCGGCTATTTTTTGCACGCGCGAAAATTGCGCCAGCGCGAAACTTTCAAACAAGTTCCGCCGGACCGTTTGCTCATTGAAACCGACGCGCCGGACCAGCTTTTGCCGGAGCAGAAAAACCGGCATCCGCTTGCCGGCGCCGGTGGCCAGCCTTTGAATCATCCGGCAAATCTCGTCGCGATTTATGACGGTCTGGCGGAATTTCTCGGCGAGAAAATGGAACCGTTTGCCGCGCGCGTTGAGGAAAATTTCCGGCGCGTCTTCGGTGGTATTTGAAACTGGCCGGCTGGCACATTCCGCCTTGGATTTTATTCACCGATTTTGTTTGGGATTATGCAGATCACAAACCATCAAGGCAGGGACAGTGCGCTGCGCGTCCCCGTCGCCGAGCGCAGCATCGGGCGACGGAATGGGGCTGACAGACGCGTCTGTTTCCAAGCGTTCCGGCCCTGCACGGGCCGGGAACGCCGCAGCGCGGCGTCCCTGCCCATTTAACTTCCGTCAAATACATCATCCCGAAAAAAGTTGCGCTTGCCATTCCATCCTTATCATCTAATGTGGCATTGCGATTGTTTCCTTTGGAAAATCCTGTCGGTGTGATTGGGAACGCATCTGTCTGGCAAATCCTGTTTTCAACCGCAACGGCCCGGTTCACGGGCGGTCATTGGTTGAATTATCATGTCACATCCACAGATCATCCAAGGCGGCATGGGCGCGGGCGTCTCCGACTGGCGGCTGGCCCGCGCGGTTTCGCAGACCGGCCAGCTCGGCGTCGTTTCCGGCACCGCCCTTGCCGCCATTCTCGCCCGGCGGCTGCAAATCGGCGACCTCGACGGCCAGATGCGCCGCGCGCTCGAAAAATTTCCCGTGCCCGGCATTGCCGCCAAAATTCTCGCGGATTATTTCATTCCGGGAGGCAAGCCCGCCGCCGCGCCTTTCAAACTCACGCCGCTGCCCTCCCTGAATCCCGGCCCGGATTATGTGGCGCTGACCGTCGCGGCCAATTTCGCGGAAGTTTTTCTCGCGAAGGAAAATCACGACGGCGTGGTGGGCATCAACTTTTTGGAAAAAATCCAGTTTCCCACATTGCCTTCGATTTTTGGCGCGATGCTCGCGGGCGTGGATTATGTGCTGATGGGCGCGGGCATTCCGCGCTCGATCCCCGGCGTGCTGGACCGGCTGGCGCGAGGCGAAGCCGTCCAAATGAAAATTGACATCGAAGGCGCGCTGCCCGGCGAGGAATTTCATTCCACGTTCGATCCGGCGGCTTTTTGCGGCGGGACGGCCCCCGTGTTGAAGCGCCCGGATTTCATCGGCATCGTCGCCTCGGCCACGCTGGCGATGACGCTCGCGCGCAAATCCAACGGCCAGGTCAACGGCTTTGTTGTCGAAGGCGAAACCGCCGGCGGCCACAACGCGCCGCCGCGCGGCGCGCAGCAGTTGAATCCCGAAGGCGAACCGGTTTACGGGCCGCGCGACGTGGTGGACCTGGAAAAAATCCGCGAATTGAAACTGCCCTTCTGGCTCGCCGGTTCCTACGGCAGCCCCGGCAAACTCGCCGAAGCCTTGCGCCTCGGCGCCGCCGGAATTCAAGTTGGCACCGCGTTTGCGTTCTGCGAGGAATCCGGCATCCGTCCTGATCTCAAGCGGCAGGTTTTTGAATTGAGCCGCGCCGGCACGCTGCGCGTGTTCACCGATCCGCTGGCGTCGCCCACCGGATTTCCGTTCAAGGTTGTGCAATTGCCCGGCACGCTGTCGGACGCCAAATCGCTGCCGCCGCGCGAACGCCAATGCGATCTGGGGTTTCTCCGGCATGCCTATCGCAAGCCGGACGGCACAACCGGCTATCGCTGTCCCGCCGAGCCGGTGAAGGATTACGTCCGCAAAGGCGGCACGGAGGCGGACACGCACGGACGGGAATGTGTCTGCAACGGACTGGTGGCGACCATCAGCCTGGCCCAGCTGGATTCGGAAAATGGTTCCGGCCTGCCGCTCGTCACCGCCGGCAATGAAGTCGCGCACATCGCCCAGTTTCTGCAACCCGGACGCGATTCCTACACTGCCGCCGAATTCGTCTGTTGTTTGCTGGGCAACGAAGATGCAGCCATTGTTTCACCTGTAGATAATTCTCAACGTGAATTGATCAGTTCCGCCTGTTCTTCCGCCGGATAAGTCCAGATTTCCGCACAATTTCCTGTCACCTCTTCGCGCTTTCCCGCCACTTAAGCGACGATATGATGACAACCAGAATGATGTCCGTGGCGGCAACCAACGATGCGGAACTGGTCAACGAAAGCCTTTCCGGCAACCGCGACGCCTTCGGCCAGATTGTTTCGCGTTATCAATCGCTCATCTGCTCGCTCGCGTTCAGCGCCACCGGCAGCTTGAGCCAGAGCGAGGACCTGGCGCAGGAAACGTTTGTCACCGCCTGGAAACAGCTTTCTGATTTGCGCGAACGGGAAAAATTGCGCGCGTGGCTGTGCGGCATTGCGAGGAATCTCATCAACAATTCACTCCGCAAGCAAGGACGCGAACCGAGCCACCGTGCCGGATCATTGGAGGAAATTTCCGAAGCGCCCTCACCCGAACCGCAACCCGTCGAGCAAACCATCAGCAACGAGGAGCAGGCGATCCTCTGGCGCTCGCTCGAACGCATCCCGGAAATATACCGTGAACCGCTGGTCTTGTTTTACCGTGAACATCAATCCATCGAGACCGTCGCGCAAAACTTGGAATTGAGCGAGGACACCGTGAAACAACGCCTTTCGCGCGGACGAAAATTGTTGCATGAAGAAGTTTTGGCCTTTGTCGAAGGCGCGCTGGAAAAAACTTCGCCTGGGAAAACTTTTACGCTAGGCGTGCTGGCGGCATTGTCATTGACAACAAATTCGGCCAAAGCAGCCACAGTTGGAGTTACGGCTGCAAAAGCCGGTGCGGCAACTAAAACCGGAGCAACTCTCGGATCGGCTGGCGGATTTCTGCCGGTATTGGGCAGCCTTTACTTCATTTTTAAATCCAATCTTGAATATGCAAAATCACCGCGAGAGCGGGAATTCATGATGTGGTTTTTTTGGATTCAAATTGGCTCTCTTTTAATATTGATGGCGTTGTTAAGTAAACTGGTTTTCAGTCATTCATGGGTGCATGATAAAAAAATGATGTGGGTTATATTTTTCTTTGCCCCGCTCGCCCTTCTGTTCGCGTTGGGCAAATATGCCAGGCATCATCGGCGTCAAATTCAAATTGAAGACGGCACTTGGGTGGAACCCATGACTCATGAACAACGCAAAGAACACTTTGATAAACTGCGCCGCAATGGTTCCAAGGGACGTATGTATCTTTATTTAGGTCTGGCTTGTAATATGGGTGGCCTAGCAATCATTCAACTCGCGCACACATGGAACGGAGACCGGAGCCATCTTTTATTTTTGGAATTTTTATCAGGTTTTACTCTGTATCTCGCCGTTTGTGCTTGGCGTAATCGCCCGCGTTAATTTGCTTCGCCAGTTCCCGCGCCGGACATGTCCGAAATTCCTCCGCCGCGAAAATAAACTTGTCACCTTTTCCCAATCAGCGGCATTTACAGGCAGATGCAGGAACTGGATGACAACGCCCTTTTGCGCGAATACGTCGAGCGCGGCTCCGACGAGGCCTTTGCCGCGCTCGTCACGCGGCACGTTCACAAGGTCTATTCCGTCGCGTTGCGGCACACCGGCAACCCGCATTCCGCCGGGGAAATCACGCAGGCCGTCTTCGTCATTCTCGCGCGGAAATCCCGGCGTCTGGGCCGGCGCGTCATCCTTTCCGGCTGGCTCTATCAAACCGCGCGGCTGACGGCGGTGACTTTTATCCGCAGCGAAATCCGCCGCGCCCGCCGCGAACAGGAGGCTCAAATGCAAACCGCATTGAACGAAAATGAATCCGCCCTGTGGACGCAAATCGCGCCGCTGCTGGACGCGGCGATGGCCGGATTGAATGAAGCCGACCGCACCGCCGTCGTGCTGCGGTTTTTCGACGGCAAAAGCATGGCGGAAATCGGCGCGGCGCTGGGCGCGAACGAAAACGCCGCCAAAAAACGCGTGAACCGCGCGGTGGAAAAATTGCGGAAATACTTTTCGAAACGCGGCGTGACTTCGACGGCAGAGACGCTGGCCGGAACCATTTCCGCCAACTCGGTTCAAGCCGCGCCGGCGCTGCTGGCAAAAACTGTGACTGCTGTGGCGATTGCCAAAGGCGTGGCGGCCAGCGGTTCAACTTTAACCCTCATCAAAGGAGCATTGAAAATTATGGCATGGACAAAAACACAAACGGTAATTGTGGCGGGTGTAGTCGTTTTACTCGCGGTGGGAACGGCTATGGTCATCGTAAGAGCAGTCTCGGTGACTGATCCAATTTACGATGGAAAGCCATTAAGTTATTGGCTTACTCAATTCGACCCGTTGCCGAATCCTGAACCAGCCACTCCAAATAAGGCAAACGAAGCAGTTCGTGAACTGGGAGCTAAAGCCATTCCAACAATGTTGAGAATGCTCCAGAAAAAAAAACAACCCACGCATGTGGTTCATGCGTTTTATGTTCTGGGACCAATGGCAAAGCCAGCTATTCCAGCACTTACTAAACTCCTTGACCGTGACGACAGAGCTACGGAAGCGGTAGATATTCTCGGTTTCGAAGGTTACTACTCTTCTGTGGGCGATATTGCTTTGGAGCCAGAAGTCACGTTGCCCCTGCTAAAGGCACTGACGAACCAGAATAGTTATGTCCGTTTGGTAGCGGCCAACCGTCTTGGCTTAATGAAAATTAAGCTTGAGCCAAATCTTGTGATTCCCGCGTTGATTCGCGCCTTAAAAGATTCGGATGCGGGAGTCCGGCAGAGTGCAGCCAGCGCCTTAAATTTCAACGTGGATGCTTCCGCGATTGTCCCCGCATTAATTGAGGCTTTAGGTGATAGCGAGCCCAGCGTTCGCGGAGCCGCTGCGTGGAGATTGGCACATTTGCATTTCACCACTCCTCAAGCATCTGCATCCGTCCCGAAACTGTTGACGCTTCTAAATGATCCAGTTGTTGAGGTTCGTATGGAAGCCACAAACGCCCTCAAGACAATCAGTCCTGAAGCTTCCGCAAAAGCGGGCGTTGGCGCTTGGAATTCTGGAGGATATTTCCATGGCGAAACCCATCCAAATTGATCTGTTAAACGTTTTTTAACTATCAAATCCCGTGCCATTGCCCGCGCCCAACAAACCTTTGCCGCGAACCGCGCTCGAACCCGTGTGCGAGGCGCTGGCCAATGTCATCCGGCAACGGCGCATCGCCTGCGGCCTATCGCTGAACCGACTGGCGGAATTGACGCGGCTCTCGCGCCCCGTGATCCGGTTCATTGAATCCAGCGGGCGCATCTCATATGAAAAGATTGTTGCCTTTATTGGCGGCATAGTTGAGTGGAGGAATAAACTTGCGACCCCGGTTGAAAACCAAAAATTGAAAAAATTATTGCAAACTGGCAATTAAAATGGGAATGGATTATCTATTGAGATTATGAGTGCGAAGGACATCTTGTTGGAGGTGGCGGACAAACTGCCGCCGGACGCCACGCTCGTTGATGCCATTTACGAGTTGGAATTCCGGCAGGCGGTTGAGGAGGGATTGGCATCGCTGGATCGCGGCGAGCGTGTTCCATTGGAAGAAGCCCGCAAACGCATCCCGCAATGGATTTCAAAGTATTCCTCTCCGACGATGCGTTGAGCGATCTGGAGCGCATCGTCGCTTACATCACGCCCCACAACGCCGTTGCCGCCGGGCGCATTGGCAATCAATTGCTCGGCGCGGCGTTGTCGCTCCGCACATTCCCGGAACGCGGACGCATGGTGCCGGAGTTTCGGCGTCCGGAGTTGCGCGAAATCATCTTCCGTTCTTATCGGATCATTTACCGGATGAATGACTCGGATCAAAGTTTGGAAATTGTCCGTTTCTGGCATGGGGCGCGCGGGTTTCCCCACATCCCCGGCGAAGACCAAAATGCGTGAATCGCCGGCACTTTCGATGTTGGACGATTTTCCCACTGCAATCGCCGGGCGGCGTTGAAGACAGAGTCCCATCGCTGAACCGGCTGGCGGAATTGACACGCCTCTCGCACCAGATGATCAGCTTCATCGAAACCAACTGGCGCATTCCTAAAATGATAAAATAAATTGGCACTTTTTCGCGCCAGCGTAAATGTATAGGCAGATGATGACCGACGACATGGCGTTGCTGCGGGAATATGCCCGGCACAATTCCGAGGAGGCGTTTTCCACGCTGGTGTCATCGCACGTCAATCTCGTCTATTCCGTGGCGTTGCAGGAGGTGCATGACCCGCATCTGGCCGAGGAAATCACGCAGGCGGTTTTCATCATTCTGGCGCGCAAGGCGGATTCGCTCGGCGACAAGACCATTTTATCCGGCTGGCTTTGCCGCACCGCACGCTACGCGAGCGCCAATGCGCTGACCATTCAACGGCGGCGGCAATGGCGTGAACAGGAGGCTTGTATGCAATCCATCTTGAATGAATCCGAACCCGGTGTCTGGACGCAAATCGCCCCGCTGCTGAGCGGCGCGATGAAACAACTTGGACAAAAAGATCACGACGCCGTCGTGCTGCGGTTCTTTGAAGGCAAAAGTTTTCAGGAAATCGGCATGGCCTTTGGCGCGAGCGAAAACGCGGCCAAGAAGCGCGTCGCCTACGCGCTGGAAAAACTGCGGAAATACTTTTCCAAACGCGGCGTGACCTCAACGGCGGAGACGCTGGCCGGAACCATTTCCGCCCACTCGGTTCAAACCGCGCCGGCGCTGCTGGCAAAAACCGCAACTGCCGTCGCGCTGGCCAAAGGCGCGGCGGCTTCAACTTCAACCCTGACCCTCATCAAAGGAGCATTGAAAATTATGGCATGGACAAAAGCAAAAACGTCAATCGTGGTGGGTGCGACCAGTTTATTCGTGGTTGTGATTACGTCTATAACTGTGACGATGGTTTATCCCGGCGAACCGCGTTATCAAGGCAAGCTACTCAATGAGTGGTTGAAGTCGTATCAGTCCATTTCTGAATCTGCCTCGCCAGTGTATTCCAGTGAAATGGATAGACGGCTCGCCACGCAAAAGCGGATTGCAATGCAAAACCAAGCTGAAGAAGCTGTCCGTCACATAGGGGCTAAAGCGCTTCCAACTCTATTAAAGTGGGCAAACACCACTAATGCTATTGGCCGAAATGAACCTTTCATTCCCGGCTATACACTTGGACGGGTTGGCTTTTCAGTTCTTGGGCCGATGGCCAAATCAGCCGTGCCTACTTTGACCGAGATACTTACAAACGAGGACTTTAATTTACGCGGGGATGCTTTGCTTGATTTGGGTGAGATCGGGACGAACGCGGCGGATGCTCTTCCCGCCGTGATTGAACAGATGAAAAATGACCAAGTTTATTTCATTCGTGACTGGGCCGCAGCCGTTGTCGGGGATATTGGAGCAAATGACCCGGATCGAATCGTTCCACTCCTGATTGAATCACTGAATGCCACGAACGATTCAGCCATGCACGCTAACAGCTTGAAGAGTCTGGCTAAATTTGGCGAACAAGCCAAAGCGGCCATTCCGTTCATTGTTCCATATTTGAAAGATGAAAATTCGGAGGTTAGCACAGCCGCTGCCTATGCTCTTCGTCGAATAGACCGCGAAGCGACTGCTGCGGCAGGAGTGCAATTGCGGCAACCGCGCGCGGTGCAGCGGCCAGCAGTTCAACCTTAACCGCATTGGCGGAGTCATAAAATTTTTGCCGCCAGTTCCTCCGCCGGACACGTCCAGATTTCCGCGAGCGTTGGATGATCATGCGTCGCCGCCGCGTGTTCTTGAACGGTCATCCGTTTTGGTCTTTGCGCCGGCCTGTGCCAAACCCGGCGAGACCAGTTCTGAACGTGGACGATAGGAGGCTTTTGGCCGATGGAATTCAGGCGTTGATTTCTGTCCGCAAATAATCCGTAACATTCGCCGCTTGACCTTTGGCTTGGCGGGGTTTTAACTGTGGGCGATTAGGCACATTCATGCTTGAGCAATTCAAAAGCCTGTTCTCCAATGATATTGGCATAGATTTAGGGACCGCAAATTCCCTCGTCTATGTGCGGGACCGTGGCATCGTCCTGCGCGAACCTTCGGTGGTGGCCATCCAGGCCGGCACAACCAATGTGCTGGCCGTCGGTGACGAAGCAAAAAGAATGCTGGGCCGCACGCCCGGCAACATCGTGGCCATCCGCCCGATGAAAGACGGCGTGATCGCCGACTTCGAGATCACCGAGGCGATGTTGCGCCACTTCATCCAAAAGGTTCACCATCGGAAACTCATTGCGCCACGTGTCGTGGTCGCCGTGCCTTCGGGAATCACGGAAGTGGAGAAACGGGCCGTGAAAGATTCCGCCACGCACGCGGGAGCGCGCGAGGTTTATCTGATCGAGCAGCCGATGGCTTCGGCCATTGGCGTCGGTCTGCCGGTGCATGAACCGGCGGGCAACATGATCGTGGACATCGGCGGCGGGACTTGCGAAATCGCAATCATCTCGCTCGCCGGCATCGTCTTCAGCCGCAGCCTGCGGGTGGGCGGGGACGAAATGGATGCCACGATCATCGCCCACATGAAGCGTGCCTACAACATGATGATCGGTGAACGCACCGCAGAAGAAATCAAGATTAGAATTGGCTCCGCGTTTCCGTTGGAACAGGAATTAACCATGGATGTCAAAGGCCGCGACCTCGGTTCCGGCCTGCCAAAAACTTTGAACATCCGTTCCGAGGAAGTCCGCGAAGCTTTGCAGGAACCGCTTTCGAGCATTCTCGAATCCATCCGGATCACGCTGGAACGCTGCCCGCCCGAACTCGCCGCCGATCTCGTGGATCGCGGCCTGGTCATGGCCGGCGGCGGCTCGCTGATCCGGGGCATTGACAAGCTCGTGGCCGGCGAAACCGGCCTGCCCGTGCATCTCGCCGACGATCCGATGAGCGCCGTCGCCGAGGGCACCGGGCGCGTGTTGCAGGAAATCGAATTCCTGAAACGCGTCGCGACCAACGCCAAATACTGATTCTTCCGGGAGTTCACCGCACGGCGGCTGCAAGGCCGTTACGCGGATGTTCAAACAAAAAAATTATCTCGCGCTCGGCGCGGTGGTGCTGGTGGCAATCATTCTTTTGAGCCTGCCAACGCGCGCAACCTCGCGCCTGAAACTGGCCGTCGGAAGCTGGTTTCTCCCGCTGTTCGGCCTGGCCGGCGCCGGCCAGCAACTGCCCGCCGACCTGGCCGATTCCGTTCTCCCGCGCCGCGAACTGCTCAAGGAAATTGACACCCTCCGCCGCGACAACCAGCAGCTCAAAGAACAGCAGGTTCAGTCCGTCGCCATCGCCCGTGAAAACGACCAGCTCCGCGCGCTGTTCAACTGGCAGAAACAGGCGCCTTGGAAATTGAAGCTCGCCAACGTCGTGATGCGCGACCCGGCCAACTGGTGGCGCACGGTGCAAATTGATCTGGGCAGCCGCGACGGAATTCAAACCAACCTGCCCGTGCTGACCGCCGCCGGCCTGGTCGGCCGGGTTTCCACCGTCAGCTATGTGAGTTCGCAGGTCACGCTGATTGGCGACCCGAACTGCCGCGTTTCCGCGCTCGTCGAAAACGCCACGCACGACATGGGCGTCCTCATCGCCAGCGGCCCGCTTGACAATTCGCTCGTTCAGATGAATTACCTTTCCAGCAGCGCCAATCTGAAGGCCGGCCAAGCCGTCGTCACCAGCGGACTCGGCGACATTTTCCCGCGCGGCATCCCGATTGGAAAAATCGTGGACGCGGAATCCATCGAATACGGCGTGGCCACTGAAGCACGCGTGAAACTCGACGCCAACCTCGGCGCGCTCGAACAAGTCTGGGTGTTGTTCAAATGAATCTATTCAAACCAGCCCTGATTTTGAGCTGCGCGTTTCTCGCGGTGTTCGGCGAGGCCACGCTTTCCGCGCCACGCCATCTGCTCGGCGCGCAAATTGACCTGCTGCCGGCGCTGATGGTTTATTCCGCGCTGAATGCGGACATCGTGACGCTGGCGCTGCTCGCCGTGCTGGGCGGAATGTGGTTCGACTCGCTTTCGGAAAATCCGCTCGGCGTGACCATCCTGCCGCTGATGGCCGCCGGTTTTCCCATTTATCTGCGTCGCGATCTGATTCTGCGCGACGCGCCGTTCGCGCAACTGGTGCTCGGCGCGGGGGCGAGCGCGCTGGTGCCGGCGCTGACGCTGTTGCTGCTGTTGAACAGCGGCAGGCTGCCGCTGCTCGGCTGGGGTTCGCTCTGGCAATGGCTGGTGATGACCGCTGGCGGCGCGGCGGCCACGCCCGTCGCTTTTGCGCTGTTTGCCTGGTGCAGCCACGCGTTTGGCTACCGGTTGCGCACCGAATCGAGTTTCCGTCCCGACCGCGAAATCCATCGCGGCAGAAAATAAAATGCTCATCCTTGACGAACTGAAAAAGAACGACCCGCACCTCCGCCTGGTGGCGCTGGTGCTGGCGGGCGGGCTGTTCATTCTGCTGGCGGGCTTGTGGTGGGTGCAGGTCGTCTCGGCGCATGATTATCAAGTCCATCTCGAAACGCAGTCCTATCGCACGATCCGAGTTCCCGCCGTGCGCGGGAAAATTCTCGACCGCGACGGCCACGTGCTGGCGGAGAATGTTCCGCGCTACAACTTGAGCCTTTATTTGGACGATCTGCGAAGCCAGTTCAGCGCCGCCTACGACGTTGAATATGCGCGGGCCACAAACTCGCGGGCGCACTACATCGCCGCGCAGGAGAAAAAACTGGGGCGCGCGCTGACGAAGGCGGAGCGGAAACAGTTTGCGTTCTCCCGGGGCCAGTTGCGGCAGCTTGGCGTGCAGGCGCGCGCGCGCGCGGCCGCCGGCGTGGTCGCGCGGCTGGGCGAAATCATGGGCCAGCCGCTGGCCTTCAGCCCGAAGGATTTTGAGAACGCCTACCAAAAAGCCCGCGCGATGCCTTATCCGATTTTGAAAAATCTGGACGCCGCGCAGATCGCGCGTTTTGAGGAGAATTATCCCGACGGCCTGGGCGCGGATTTGGATTTGCAATCGGTGCGCAGTTATCCGTTCGGCACGACGGCGGCGCATTTGCTGGGCGAGCTGCACCGGGACAACGATTCCGTGCCGGGCGAGGAGGCGTATTTTTCCTACCGGCTGCCGGATTATCGCGGCGTAACTGGAGTCGAAGGCAAATACGATTCTGTGCTGCACGGACGCGCGGGCGTGGAATCCGTGCTGGTGAACAATTATGGCTACCGCCAGACGAACGATATGGACAGCGCGCCGCAGCCCGGAGAAACCATCGTGCTGACGCTGGACCTCGACATCCAGCGCAGTGTCGAGGAATCGCTCGTGCGCCGGCAGGGCGCGGAAGCGCGCGCGGCGGTCGTCGTGATGAACGTGCGCAACGGCGACGTGCTGGCGATGGCGTCGTCGCCGACGTTCGACCCGAATGATTTTGCGCAGGGCTGGCCGCCCGGAAAATACCAGCAGTTTCAGGAGAGCGGCGCTGAAAAAAATCGCGCAACCTACGAGAATTACGCGCCCGGCTCGATTTTCAAACCGATTGTCGCCCTGGCCGCGCTCGAAGCCGGCCTGAACCCGGACGCCACGGTGGACAATCCGGGTTATGTCATGGTTGGCCGGCGGCGGATCGGGGACGAAGCGCCAGTCGGCAAATACAATTTACGGAAAGCCATCATTGAGTCCTGCAACACCTATTTCGTCACCATCGGCCTGCGCGCGGACATCACAAACATCGTTCAGATGGCCGAAAAATTCCACTTTGGCGAAAGCACGGAAATTTTCGCGGGGCAGGAAACGCCCGGCATTTTCCCGACCTTGAAACAGGTGCAAAGCCCCGGCTGGCGCGACGGCGACTCGGCGAATATTTGCATCGGGCAGGGCAAAATGGCCGTCACGCCGATGCAAATGGCCGTCGCCTATGCCGCCATCGCCAACGGCGGCACGGTCCTGTGGCCGCGTCTCGTCGAGCGCATCGAACCGCAGGACGCCGCGCCGGATGAAACCGCGACGAATTTTCCGGCCGGTCTGGTGCGCGATCATCTCGGTGTCAGCGCCCGCAATTTGCAAATTTTGCACGACGCAATGCTGGCGGAAACCGTAGAAGGCACCGGGCGGCCCGCGCAAGTGCCGGGTCTCCAGATTTGTGGAAAGACCGGCACGGCGCAGGTGATGAACTCGCGGAACCAGGAGACTGGCCGCACCACCTGGTTTGCCTCGTTTGCACCTTACGAACATCCGCGCTACTGCGTGGTGGTCATGGTCGAAAATGGCACTTACGGCGGCCCGACCTGCGCGCCGATTGCGCACGACATTTACGAAACCATTTTACAGAAAGAAACGACGAGGGCGAAAACGCTCGCAACCGTGAAATGAAATGAGCAACGATCCGCTCAACGAGAAATACCCCAGGCTCGACCGGCTGCAACTGGTCGCGCTGGCGGGGCTGATGATCGTCGGCACGCTTTTTGTGTTCAGCGCGACGATGGTGAATCCGGTGGAGACGGGGAAGGCCTGGTTCGCCCAGTTGTGGTTCAAGCAGGTCATCTGGTATGGTCTGGGCATTGGCGCGGGCGCGGCGGTGTGCCTCGTGGATTATCACACGCTCGCGCGCTGGTCATTCGTGGCGTATTGGGCGATGATTCTCTGCCTGGTCGCCGTTTTGATTCCGCACATTGGCTCAATACACAACGGCGCGCGGCGCTGGTTTGACTTTCCCGTTTTCCAATTCCAGCCGAGCGAATTTGCGAAGGTGGTGTTCATTCTCGCGGTGGCAAATTTTTTAAGCCGGCCGCCGGATGAATTGAAGTGGTCGGAAGTTTTCTGGCAGGGCATCGGTTTGGTGGTGCTGCCGTTCCCGTTGATTTTGGAGGAGCCGGACATGGGTTCGGCGCTCGTGCTGCTGCCGACGGGTCTGGTGATGATGTTTGTCGCCGGGACGCCGAAAAAATATCTGCTCACGCTGGGCGCAATCGTGGGAATTCTTGGCGTCGTGCTGGTCGCGGACATTTTATTCGCGCCGCCAGCGTTGCGGATCAAGATCCTCCAGGATTATCAGCGGCAGAGGCTGCTGGTTTATTTCGGCGCAAATTTTGCGGACGCAAATGCGACGCCGGAACAAAAAAAAGCCGCGCAGGAGACGCAGCGCGAAAGTTCGTATCAGGGCAAGCAGTCGCTGATTTCCGTCGGGTCGGGAGGTTTCTGGGGTGCGGGCTGGTGCAACGGCAAGCAGACGTCCCTGCAATTCATGCCGTCCGGCGCGGCGCACAATGATTTCATTTTCTCCGTCATTGCCGAGGAGGAAGGATTCGTCGGCTCCGTAATGGTGCTGACGCTGTATGCGGTGGTTCTCTTCACGGGATTGAGAATCGCCGTCCAGGCGCGCGATCGCCTGGGCAAACTCGTGGCCGTGGGCGTCGTGACGCTCCTGTTCAGCCACGTTTTCATCAATATCGGCATGAACATTCGCATCGTCCCGGTTACGGGCATTCCATTGCCGCTGTTAAGTTACGGCGGATCATCAGTGTTGTGCTCGTTGATCGCGCTGGGTTTGATGCAAAACGTCTACATGAATCGAAGAGGATACTGATTATGAGCAACAACAACTTCTCGCGGCGACGCCGCGGAATGCGGTTCAAGCCCAAGGGCGGCTTGAACCCCGCTCACCAAAAAACCGACCGCGACGCCATTGAAGCCCGCGCCGACGTGGTGAGCGAACAGGGCGGTTCCGACCGCCTGTTTGAAAAACGCCATCTGCACGAAATCGAACGCGCCGAAAACATCGCCGCCGGTTTGCCGCCCGAAGGCCGGCCCGAAACGCCCGCCGGTGAAAATGCGCAGCCGGCGCACACGCCCGAAACGCCCGCGCCCGCGCCGGAAGCGGAGGAAAAATTCGCGCCGGTGAAAATTCCCGAGCAGCCGAAGGGTTTGATCGAAACCATCCGGACGGCTGCGACGAACATCGTTAAAAAAGTCCAGCGGCTCATCCGCCCGGAAAAGAAGCTCCACAAGGAGGTCATCATCAACGCCGAGACGCTCGAAACGCGCGTCGCCGTCACCGAGGATGGCAAGCTGGAGGAATTCAACATCGAGCGCACGACCGAGGAACGCCTCGTCGGCAGCATCTTCAAGGGCAAGGTGCGCAACCTCGAAGATGGACTCAAAGCCGCGTTCGTGGACATCGGCTTCGAGAAAAACGCCTTCCTGCATTATTGGGACATCGTGCCGAACCAGTTTGACTCCGGTGTGGAAATCGTCGAGCGCGAAGGCGCCAGGCGCCGCGAGCGTCCGAAGATCACACAGAAGGACATTCCGCGACTCTATTCGCCCGGCTCGGACATCATTGTGCAAGTCACGAAAGGGCCGATCGGCACCAAAGGTCCGCGCGTCACGACGAACATCGTGCTGCCGGGACGTTTTCTCGTCCTGCTGCCGAACTCGGATCAATCCGGCATCTCCCGCAAGATCGAAAATCCCGAGGAGCGCAAGCGCCTCAAGAAAATCCTGCGCGAACTGCACATTCCCGACGGCATGGGCGTCATCATGCGCACGGCCGGCGAAGGCCAGCAGTTGCGTTACTTTGTGCGCGACCTTGCATTGCTGCTCGAAGAATGGAACGGCGTTTCCGAAAAGATCAAAAAGCAGCCGATGGCGACCTGCGTGTTTCAGGAGCCTGACTTGATCGAACGCACCGTGCGCGATTTTCTCACCGAGGACGTCGAGCGCATCGTGGTGGATCACCAGAAGGCGCATGACCGGATGCGCGACATGATCGCAAAAATCTCGAAACGCTCCGCCAGCAAAATCAAGCTCTACACCGAGGCGCAGCCCGTGTTCGACCGGTTCAACATCAGCAAGCAACTGGAGAACACGTTCTCGCGCCAGGTGCATTTGAAGAGCGGCGGCTACATCGTCATTGACGAGACCGAGGCGCTCGTGGCCATTGACGTGAACACCGGCCGTCACAAAGGCGGCAAGGATCAGGAGGCGCTCATCCTCAAGGTGAACCTCGAAGCCGCCGAGGAAATCACCCGGCAGCTCCGCCTCCGCAACATGGGCGGCCTCATCGTGCTCGATTTCATTGACATGAAATCCGGGCGCGACCGCCAAGCCGTCCATAACAAGATGCGCGACGGTCTGCGCCGCGACAAGGCCAAGACCCATATCCTGCCCATCTCGCAGCTCGGCCTGATGGAGATGACCCGCCAGCGCCACAGCGAAAGCGTCCGCGCCGCCGTCTATGACGACTGCCCGTATTGCAAGGGCCGCGGCAAGGTCAAGAGCACCACCACCATGAGCGTGGAAATCCAGCGCAAACTCCAGGAAATCCTGAAGAAACGCACGCGCGACGAGAACGACTTCCAGTTGCGCATCGTCGTTCATCCCACCGTGCTGGACCGGCTGCGCACCGAGGACGAGAAACATCTCATCGAGATGGAGAAACGCTACTTCGGCAAGCTGTCCTTCCGGGCGGACACGGGGATGCACGCCGAACAGTTCAAAATCGTGAACGTGGAGACCAACGAAGAACTCGCCAGCGTCGGCGCGTAAAATAAATCATCAAACACCAAACGCCCCGCGAGTAATTGCGGGGCGTTTTTATTGCGGTGAAAGGGAATTTGCAGCCTATCTCGATATTAGCAAACCAACGCCTCCGAGGTGGGGCAATGACTCAAGGAGATGGGAATTCATAACCGCTTGCATCTCATCGTGTCGCGTCTATCTCCTTAGGAGGCTCCGTCGGATTAGAATGGAGTGTCATTTTCTATATCCTTAACCTCGTCGTTCAGTAGAGAATACTGCCACTGCGTATGTCGGCAGAGTCCTGCAATCTCAGGAAAAAGTGAAAGGTAATGAATCCCCGCGCGAGCCAGAGCGCGACGCATGGTCGGGAAAGAGGCTACTGGAATCTTTAGCTTCGTGAGTGAATCCGTATAAGCCGAGTTGGTTTGCAAGGGAATGAAGCGTTTCTGCTCATTGATGTATTTGTGAACAGTAAACCAACCCGATTGAGCCATAATCCGTCTTGAGATGTGGCGCGGTCGAAATACCTGAGTGCGCTTACCTGAAAATGGCTTCGCATCAGCGGTGGGTTGGACAAAATACTCTTCCTTCGCCTGAAAAACCCAAACTACTCCATGCTTTTGGACATGCGGGGCGGCACACACGGCAAACCACAATGCAGTCAGAGGACTCTCCGTCCAATCAAGTAGCCGCGTCGCCATGCCATGATGTTGAGCAAGAGCAAGCCAATCCCAATCTGAACTTGGCTGAAACTCTAAATATGGCAAAGCCTGCCGCTGGAAGTCCTCGAACATGTGGCGTTCGGCGACAAGAATATCTTCGGAAAGTTTTAATCGAGCGATTCTTGGAAGCAAATCTTTGTCTTCAGGCTGACCGCGGTAAAGCAGACCCTTGGCCACACAATGCTTTTCAACATAAGCGACATAGTCGGAAAAACTTTTAATGATGGATTCGGTTGTCGGCATAGAAGCCTAACATCTAGGTCGGCCAAATTGGTTTGTGGCCTGTCTCGTTTTTCACGTCCCCGACGCTATTTCCTCCCCGCCTGCGTGTCGAGCCGAATTTGATGCAAAACAGCCTCAACAAATATCCGCCAAAGCTGCATTGACTAAATCCGGCCTGATTAAAGTGCTTTTATGAAGACGGCGTCAACCGAGATTGCTCTGCACCGCTGGCCTTACGGTTTGGAATTGCAACCATCCGCCAACGGCCTGCTGCTCCGTCCGCGTCACAAGGCGCGGGCAAACTGGGCGAAAACTTTCCGCCGTCCGCGTCTGGCCAAAGACGATCTCGCCGGAGCCAGACAGCTCACCAACGAGTTTGACAAAAGAGAATGGCTGATGACTCCAGAACTGGAACGACTGTTGGACGAAGGTTTGGAAAATCTCGATCAAGCCAAAACCACCGACGAATTGCGCCGGTCATGATCCGGGCGCGGTTTTTTCCCGCAGTGAAGGAGCGCGGACAGCTCCAATTAAAATCTGTCCGCGCTCCGGTTGTTCCCCACAAAATTTCTCGCCGCCGTGCTCGTGCCCGGATCGTTTAATTCGAGGACGAGGACGACGACGAGAACGAGGAGGATTCGGTCAGTCGCGTTTTCATACGGTCACGAGTTCGCGGCTGTTCGCGTAAATGCGCGCCTGCCGTTCGACCTGGCGGAGCGCCGCGTCGGTTTTTTCCTCGAACAGCACGGGGAACACGAGCAGCGGGAACAGCGTGTTCCACGCCAGCGCGGCGGCCTCGTTGGCCGCGCGGCGCAGCGGGGCGTTCAGTTCCGGTGTCGGTGCTTCGGCGAGTTCGCGGACGAGCAGGCGGTTTTTGAGCCGCTCGAATTCAGTCTCCTGATTCGCGCGGAACGGAGCCGGCGGCACGGGCCGCAGCTCGAACCGCGTTTCGGGCGCGAACTCGGCCGGCACTTTTGTCTGGTATTTGTTCATGTTTTTCCTTTCTTGGTCTGGTCTGGTTGAAAAGCAAAAAACCCGCGATTGTTTTGGCAATCGCGGGCTGGTTGAAAATCGTTGTCGTTTAGAAATTCGTTCCCACGCTGCCAGAATGACAGGAGACGCGCGTCCAAATGGCCATGCAGCCATTGGCGGGCACGTGCAGCTTCAGTTGTTTGGCAAATGAGGTTTTCATTCCTACAGGCGCATAAGCAACCGCATTTTCTACCGTTTGTCAACGAGATTTTTTTGCGCCATCAAAAATGCGTTGTCGGATTCCCGTGCAGTGCTAAATTGAATCCAAGCATGAGTGAAAGCAGCAAACCTCTGAAAATGGTGACGTGTCCGGGCTGTGAGGCAAAGACGTTCATCCCCGGCGACCTGCCGCCGCTGGCCACCGAGCCGTGCAAGAAGTGCGGGCACGCGATCATGATGCCGCTGGTGCTCCGGCAGTTTGAGCTGCGCAGCAAGATCGCCTCCGGCGGCATGGGCACGGTTTATCGCGCGTGGGACACGACGCTGGAACGGCTCGTCGCCGTGAAACTGATGAAGAAGGAGCTGCTTGACGACCCGAAGATGCTCGAAAGTTTTTACCTCGAAGCCCGCGCCTGCGCAAAATTGAACCACACGAACATCGTCCACATCTACACCTTCGATGAATGGGAAGGCGAACGCTATCTCGTCATGGAACTGGCCGACCAGGGCAGCCTGGACGCGCGCATCGAAAAACTGCGCGTGGTGGAGGAGCTGCAAGTCCTTGATGTCGGCATCAAAATCGCTTCGGCGCTGGACATGGCTTTGAAATACGACCTGCTGCATTGCGACATCAAGCCGGGAAACATCCTGTTCAACGCCGACCACGAGCCGAAGCTGGTGGACTTCGGTCTGGCGCGTAAGACGGACGCGGAGCAGGAAGGCGCGGAGTTCACGCGCGGCACGCCGTATTACGTCGCGCCGGAAAAAATCAAACGCGAGCCGGAAACATTTTTGTCCGACATGTATAGCCTGGGCGCGACGCTTTACCACGCCATCACCGGCCATGTGCCGTTCGACGCGCCGACGGTGGAGGAAGTGGTCATCGCGCAGGTGCAGACACCATTGACGCCGCCAAACCTGGTTGTGCCGGAAATTTCGCAGGCCACCAGCGACGCGCTTTTCCGGGCGCTGGCCAAAAATCCCAGCGAACGATTTTTGAGCTATGAAGATTTCATCATGGCGCTCGAAGCCGCGCGCAGCCTGCTGCTGCGGCAGCAGGCGCAGTCGCCTTACCCGCAACAGCAGCCCAAACGCATGACGAGTTGGTGGCGCAAAAAATAAAAAAAGCGGACGTGGCCGTCCGCTTTTTTTGTTTCCCCGCTTTAATCAGTTTGCCGCCGGCGCGTTGGTGTCAGCAACACCTTTCTTTTTCTTTCCAGTCCTGGGTGTTTTGGCTTTAGCGTTGCCATCGCGAATAAGGGTGGCGTTGAGTTGGCCGGCGGCATCTTTCTTATAGGAGCCGGTGATCGCATCGCCGACGATGATTTCCGAAAGCGTGGCCGGCTGGCCGTCCTTGGTAATTTTAGTTTTGGAGGTGATGTTGAAGTTCAGCGTGGCGACGGTCAGGGTCATGGCGTTGGTGTCCACGGCGGCAACTTTGCCATGAAACGGGACGGCCTTGTTTTTCGCGGCGGGCGCGGTCGGGCTGGCCGGCGCATCCTGCGCGCGGCTGATGTCCGGCATGGCCAGCAAAGCGGCGGTGACGATTGAGAACAAGGCAATGATCTTGATGTGTTTTTTCATGTTATTTTGGGTTTGAGTTGCAACAAAAATTGGACGGGCAGTCAAATGAAAAGGTTTCAACAAATCTACCACGCTCCTTCGGTCAACAGTTCGGTGATGCTCTGCGCCAGATCGTTTGACAGCAGCGGCAGCGCCTGGCGTTCGGCACTGGCCAGATCGGAACCGATGTGGACGAGCACGTGGCCTTTCACGTCGCGGTTGAGGAGCAGTTTTCCGGAAGCGTGATCGCGGACCGTGACGCGGACGACGACTTCCACACGGTAATCTTCCGGCGTCGCCGCGTCGGTGCTCAAAAAGGCCAGACCCTGGCGCTGATATTGCCGGATGACTCCTGAAACAACCACGTCGCCGCCGCCTTGCGTGGCCAGATGGAAGGTGCTGTCGGTCTGCAACTGTTCGCGCAGAGCCTGCGTCAATGAATCGCCGAGGCGCGGCTGGAGCGTCTGATTGTTGAACGGCAGGACTTCAATGGATTTGTCGCCGGCCACCGCGCCGTTGACCGGCCCCAGATGATAAGTGGCGCAGCCGGCCAGGACGGCGGCGGCGAACGCGGGGAGAAAAAAATTCAACGCGCGCATGGGAGCTTATTTTGCCGGCGGCGTCTGCAATCGCGGCTTCAAAACGTCAATGCGCTGGCGGGCCTGCGCCGCCAGCGGCGAACTGGCATCGAGCTGCAGCACGTCGTTGTAATAAACCACCGCGCCCGCCCACTTGTGGCTGTTCTCGTAAAATTGCGCAACCTCGAAACTGCCGCGCACCTGCAAGGCCTTCAGCTTGGTGATCGCCGCCTGGGCGTCGGCCACGCGCTTGTCGTCGGGGAAAAACGTCATGAAATCCATGTAGGCACCGATGGCTTTGGCGGCGGCGCCTTGGTCATATTCGGCGGTGTCAGCCTGTTTCTGCCAGGAAACCGCAGTGCGATACATCGCGTCGGCGGCGATGTCCGGCTGGTTGTTGTAACGGTCGGCGGCCAGTTCGTAAGCCTTGACGGCGTCGCCATAATCTTTCTGCTTCTCCCGTGCCGCGCCGATGCGGAGCTGTGCGTGCGGTGCGACGTCGCTGTAAGGACCGTTGGTGACAATCTCACTGTAGAGTTTCGCGGTTTCGTCCATCGAAGGATAAAGCGGAATCAGATTCCACAGCCGGAACCACTCGCCGTCGAGAAAACGGTTGGCAATTTCATATTGCCGGAGGAGCACCTCGTTGTATTCGCCGCTCTTGGGATATTTTTCGATGATGTTCTGATAGGCATGAAACGCCGCCTCGTCCTTGTGTTCGGTTTCGAGGCAGCGCGCCACCAGATATTCGGCGCGCGGCGCGTAATCCGACAGCGGCCACACGCGGAGGACGCGGTGCGCAGCGTGCAGCGTGAGGCTGTATTCCTTGTTCTTGAACGCCTCCTCGGCCACGTCGAGCTGATCCTTGGCGCGCGGGCGCTGCCATTTCGCGTTTTCGCCGAACGACTCGTAATACCAGCCTTCGCCCGGCACAAACACCAGCGGCGCGGGCGAACGAAACGGCGTCAACGCCAGCAGCGTGACGAACAAAATCCAAAATGCCAGACGGCTTGCCATGTGCAAACGGTATCGGCCAGTGGCGGCCAAGTCAAAACGATTCAACCCCGATAGACAATCAGCACGCCATAGTCGGTCATGATCTTCTGCACGCCCACGTCGAAAAACTCGTAGCCGATCACATGGACGCCGATAAGGTTCGCCTCCGTGACTTCGTTCAGGAACGTCGAAACTTTTTCGTCAAACAGATCATGGCCGGACTCGATGCAGCTCGCGCGGCGGATGGTGTGGATGCGCAGCCGTTTGCCCGCGCCCTTCTGGACGTTTTCCAGCGGCGGCTTGGGTTTTTCGATCAGCATCTCGCCCGGCTTGTCGCGCACTGGCACCTTCAGATGCAGCGTGACTTTGGCCGCCGCCGAGGACGCAATGGAACTTGACGCGGGCGGCGGTTCCACCGGCGGCAGCGAACCGGTCGTCACCTTGCCGGTGGACGGAATGCTGATGTTTTCGCCGCAGGAAGGGCAGTCAATCTGCGTGCCGGCACCCGACTGATCCACCGCCAGTTCCTGGTCACAGTTCGGACAATTAAAAACGATGTCCATAAATTGAAGGATTGATTTTTGCCAGCCTAGTTCCAACCCGCCGCACAAACCAGAACAAAATCGGGATTATGTCTTTGACAAACTTTCGGCAGGGACGCCGCGCTGCGGCGTCCCCGTCCGGCAGGACGGAACAAGTGTGGTAAAAGCCCGTATTTTCCTTCGCCTGACGCTGCGCCCGGCGACGGGGACAGCGCAGCGCGCTGTCCCTACCGCCCACTTCCTTCAACGGCATAATCCCAACTTTTTTCGCGCGAACCGGCGGAGGAACGAAACGACTTCAGTTTCAGAAAACATTATTTTTTTGCAGCCGGCCGGGTTCCGCCTTGAAGTTGAGAAAAAACGGCATCGGTTTTGAATCCGTGCAGCCGAACGGTCTTGTGCCGGGAAGTCTGGCCGCGAAGCAATTCCACCTTGCCGCGCGAACAATTGAGTTTTTTCGCCAGCAGTTCAACGAGCGCCTGGTTGGCCGCCGCGTCCACCGGCGGTTTCGCGGAGAAAGGTCGCCGGCGGCACAATGCGAGAGGCGGAAAATTATTTGTCGTCCGGGTTGATGAGCTTGAAGGCCAGCGCGGCCAGCGCGCCGCCCCCAAGATTGCCGGCCAGATAGATCCAAAAGTTCGCGGCCTTTTCCAGGTGCATCACGGTGATGCCGGTGGCGACGGCGGGATTGAACGCGCCGCCGGAAATGCCGCCAAGCGCGAACGCCATGGTCATCACGGTAAAACCGATGGCGAGGCCGTAGTGGGAATTGCCCGCCGTGCCTTTGGCGGTGGCGACGTTCAGCACGACGTAGGCGAGCGCAAAGGTGCCGACCAGTTCGGCGATGAGCGCGGGAACAATTTTTATTTCCGCCGGCGTCACGGCGGGATTGCCCTTGAGATAAAGCGCCAGCCCGGCGGCGGCAAACGCGCCGAGGATCTGCGAAACCCAATAAGCGGGCACGTCCGCGCCCGGGCAGCGTCCGCGCAGCCACACGGCCAGCGTGACGGCGGGATTGTAATGGCCGCCGGAAACATGGCCGCCCGCATAAACCATGATCATCAAAGCCGAACCAATGGCCAGCGGCGGAAGAAAATTGTCCGGGTCGCAGCCGATGACCGTCATGCCCACGGTGAAAACGAGAAAGAAAGTGCCGATGAATTCAACAAGATATTTTTTCATGGTCTGCGAATATAAGTTCAGTTTGAACGGCTTTGGTTTGCGCCCACAAATCGCCTGCACGGCGGCAATTCATCCGCGCTGAAAATACCGGCAGGGTTCGCCGGGCGCAATAAATTTGGTTGCCATCAGGCGCGCCGCCGGCTTCCGGCGCTTGAGTTTGTGCTTGCCATTGAACCGCCGGGCGGGCAGCTTCCGGCTGCACCCCATGTCATGCTTATGAAATTGATTCGCCCCGTTTGCGTCCACCTCGCCGTCTTGGCCCTCGTATTCATTGTGCTGCCGGCGGCATACGCCGATGATTTCACGCCGGAGCCGGGTTACACCAGTTTGTTCAACGGCCATGATCTCACCGGCTGGGGTTATCGGACCAATAATTTCGACGGCAAAACCGAGGCCGACGACGGGCGTTACTCGGCCAAGAACGGCATCCTGACCGTCCACCCGCACAATCCCGCAACGGGGCCGCGCCTCCGGCAACTCTCGACGACGCAGAAGTTCCCAAAAGATTTCATCCTCAAGCTGGACTTTCGCGCCGCCGTCAACGCGGACAGCGGCATCTTCATCCGCCAGCCGCAGTTGCAATGCCGCGACTATCTGGTGGCCGGCCCTTACAAACAGTTACAGCGATACAAGCCGCAGGACTGGAATGAAATCGAAGTTACGGTGACGAACGGTGTCGCATATTGCACCTGCAACGGCGAAGTGCTGGAGGCCGCGCTCAAAGTTCCGCCCACCGGCCCCATCGGCCTGGAAGCGGACCGCGGCCAGATGGAGTATCGCCACATCCAATTGCGCGAGCTGCCGTAGCGGCGGTTCAGCCAATTTCCAGCAGTTCCACTTCAAAAATCAGCGTGGCATTCGGCGGAATCGCGCCGGGATAGCCGTCAGGACCGTAGGCGAGTTCGGGCGGAATCGTCAGCTTCACCTTGTCGCCGATTTTCATCTGGGCCACACCCAAATCCCAGCCCGCGATGACCTGGCCCGCGCCGAGTTCGAAAGCGAACGGTTCGTTGCGGTCCACCGAGCTGTCGAACTTTTTGCCGTCGGTGAACGTGCCGGTGTAATGGACGGTCACGGTGTCGCCTTTTTTCGGTGTCGCGCCGCTGCCGGCGACGAGCTTTTCCAATTTTAATTGTGCGTTTGCCATGCCGGATTTTCGTCGCGATGCGCTCCGGACGCAACTCATTTGCATCTTTGCTCGAAATGGATTTTCCCTTAACTTGCGCGCATGAATTATCGCACTCTCGGACGGATCGGCTGGAAGGTTTCGGAAATCAGCTTTGGCGCATGGGCCATCGGCGGCTCGTGGGGCGACGTGAGCGACCAAGATTCGCTCGCCGCGCTCCACGCCGCGCTTGATGGCGGCGTGAATTTTTTCGACACCGCCGATGTCTATGGCGATGGCCGCAGCGAGCGGCTGATGGCCAAGTTGAAAAAAGAGCGGAAGGAAAAATTTTACATCGCCACAAAAGCCGGACGCCGGCTGCCGCAACAGACGCCGGAAAGTTACAGCCGCAAAAACCTCACGTCGTGGATCGAGCGCAGCTTGAAGAACCTGAACACGGATGCGATTGACCTGCTGCAACTGCATTGTCCGCATTCCGAAGTATTTTACCGCCCGGAAGTTTTTGGCATCCTCGATGACTTGGTGAAGTCCGGCAAGCTGCGGCACTACGGCGTGAGCGTGGAAAAAGTCGAGGAAGCGCTCAAAGCAATTGAATTTCCGAACGTCCAGTCCGTCCAGATCATTTTCAACATTTTCCGGCAGCGTCCTGCGGAATTGTTTTTTACTGAAGCGCAAAAACGGAAAGTCGGAATTTTCGCGCGCGTGCCGCTGGCGTCGGGAATGTTGTCCGGCAAAATCGCGCGCAACAGCAAATTCGCAAAGGACGACCACCGGAATTTCAACCGTCACGGCGAGGAATTTGACCGGGGCGAAACTTTTTCCGGCGTGGATTTTGAAACCGGCTTGCGCGCGGTGGAAGAATTGAAACTGCTCGCTCCAAAAAATGCGACGATGGCGCAACTGGCGCTGCGCTGGATTCTGGAATTTCCCGCCGTGACGTGCGCGATTCCCGGCGCGAAACGTCCGGCGCAGGTCGCGGAAAACATCGCGGCATCAGATTTGCGGCCGCTGTCCAAGCCGACGATGAAAAAAATCGGCGCAATCTACTCCGGCCAGATCAAACCGCTGGTGCATCATTATTGGTAAGCAAAAGCCGGCAATTGTTGTGGAAGTGCGTGGATGTTTAAGTTCATCCGCGTTCGTCAGCGGCTGAAAATTTGTTTGCCGCCATCAGCGCCGCAACTTTCTCGGCGATGATTTTTTCGCAACGGACGATTTCTTCCCTGCGCAAATTCAAATAATCGTCAGCGATGCCTTGCAGGTCGTCCACGTTGTAGAGATAGACGTTGTCGAGCGTGTTGACGGCGGGGTCTATGTCGCGCGGCACGGCCAGGTCAATCAGCAGCAACGGACGGTTCTTGCGCTGTTTCATCAACGGCTCCAGTTGCGCGCGGTCCAAAATGTGGTGCGGCGCGGCGGTGCTGCTGATGGCAATGTCAATCTGATGGAACTCCTCCGGCCATTGCTCGAACGGCACGGCGCGTCCGCCGAGTTCCGCCGCGAGCGCGGCGGCGCGTTTGGGCGAGCGGTTGGTGATGGTGATTTTTTTTACGCCACGCGAGAGCAGGGCGCGCGCGGTTTTCTCGCTGGTCTCGCCGGCGCCGATGACCAGGACTTCGTGCTGGGACAGCGAGCTGAAAATTTTCTCGGCGAGTTCCACCGCAGCGGACATCACGGAAACACTGCCGCGCTGGATGTTCGTCTCGGTGCGGATGTGCTTGGCGACGTTGAAGGCGCGCTGAAACGCCCGGTTCAGCCGCGCGCCGGTGTGCCGGTGCGAGAACGCCAGATCGTAAGCCCGCTTGAGCTGGCCGAAAATTTCCGTCTCGCCGACGACCATCGAGTCGAGGCCGGCGGCGACTTTGAACAGGTGCTGCAAACTGTGCGGCTCGGCGAAGGCGTAGAGTTCATCATTCAACTCGCCGTCAAAGGCGTGGTGCGCGACGAGGAATTTTCTCAGTTCAACAAACGCCGCCTCCGGCGCGAGCGAAGTGGCGGCGTAGATTTCCACGCGGTTGCAGGTCGAGAGAATCGCCGCTTCGCTGGCCACGCCGGAGGTGCGCAAGGTTTGAAGCGCGCCGGGAATTATTTCGTCGGCAAAGGCGAAACGCTCGCGCAGTTCCACTGGCGACGTGCGGTGGTTCAGGCCGATGACGACGACGGAAATCAAGGTTGAAGGTTGATGGTTGAAGGTTGAAGGTTCGACGCGGAACGCACCCGCAAAGCCAGCACAGTCCGCGCCTGCCACTTGTCACTCGTCACTCGCCACGCTTTTTTCATGGATGATGCAACGGCGAGTCCAGGTTCGTGATCCAGAAGGTCAGCAGCAGGAACACAAACGCCACGATGACGCCGACGGCGAAGTTGCGGCTGGAGCGGCCGAAGAATTTGTGCGCCACCTGCAATGCCAGATACGCCGCCCACATCAGCACCGACCACAGCACCTTGGGATCGGAAAAAAAGGAAACGCCGGCCTTGCGCGGAAGTTCGTGGCCGGCGGCCAGGCCGACGGTGAACAGGACGAAGCCGGCGAACACCAGCCGTGTCGAAATCATTTCCAGCCGCTGGATGGACGGAAACACCGACAGCACGGCGCTGACTTTGTGCGCCTTCAAATTGCGGCGCTGCAGCAGAAACATTCCCGCCGCCACCGCGCCGAGTCCAAACGCGCCGTAGGCCAGCAAAATCGTGGCCGCGTGGAAACTTTCCAGCGCGTTGGAAAAAACCGGCTGCGGTCCGCGCGGCGGGTCCAGGTCCGGCATCAGCGCAAACACGCCGACGGCGAACAGCACCGGCGACGCGAACGCGCCGAGGAATTTCAGGCGCGGCAGCAGGCCGACGGCAAGGCACGCGAGCGCGAGCGCCCAGAGCAGAAACGTGGTGGCCTCGTAAAGGTTGTTGACCGGGCAGGCGTCCAGCCGCAGGCCGCGCTTGAACATCGCGGTGGTGTGCAGCGCAAAACCGGCGAGCAGCAGGAAGAAAATCACGTGGTCGTCTCGGCGAAAACCCTTGCGCCAGAGGAAAACCGAATGCACCGCGCCCAGGCCGTAAAGGCAGACGGCCAGCAGGAAAAAATGTCGGTCAGTGAACCAAGCCATGCGGACAGGTTAAATCCGCCGGGACAGGGTGCAAAGCGCAATCAAGAGCGTGAAATCCGCCGCGCGACGAAAATTTTTTTGCGTGAGTTTCGCTGCTCGACAATTTTGAACGGCAGTTTGGCTACCCGAAGAAGTTCGGATTGCTCGCCGTGAATTTTGCGGATGAAAAACCGCCGCGCACGCTGAAGCCGCTGGCGGAAGTGTATGCCAAAATTTGCCGGGAGAATGCGGTGCGCGAATGACCTGACCGGCCTTGCCGGTGGCAAAAGCCGGGGAGCAAAATTCCAAGTGAGCCAGGGCCGGTTCACCCGGTTCGGGAACGGGAGTTGCGGAAATCTGGCTGAAAAGATGGGCGTTACTTCCGCACACCCGGCCAATTCTTACTTCTGCGGCTTGAGCGTGACCAGCACTACGTCGTTTTCACGAAGGTCAAACTGCTGCTCGAATTTTCCGTCGCGACCAATCTTCACAGTCTTGGTTTCCAACGGCGCGCCGCTGTTTTTGGTTTTGATTTCGGCGACCTGCGCCTTGGTGAGTTGGTTGGGCGCGTCCAAGTCGCGATAAGTGTCGTAGGCGTCGTTGACGCGGTAGCCGACTTTGTAAATTTCCATGGTGTATTTGCCTCTGCGGAGGTGCGACAAATCCAGCGTGACTTTGTTTTTGGGCTGCGACGGCAAATCGCGCTTGTAGAAGACCTGGTTGATCATGTTTGTGCGGGGAAAGATGTTGGTGAAGTCCCAGACCAGCGCCTGCACGCCGCCGGAGTTGTCTTTGCAAATCCACGAGGACGGATCGCTGTCTTTCAATTCCACCGGGCCGAGCCGGTTCAAAAATTGATACGCATAAAACGCCGACTTGTTGATGTCCTCGTAGTTGATCAGGCCGAAGCCGCCATGAAACGCCTCCCAGCGCGGACCGTTTTCCTCAAAAATGTCCGTGAACGTCCAGTAGGACATGCCTTGCGCGGCGTCGCCGCAGTTCTTGAGCTTGTCCACGATGTAAGCCGCGCTGAGATAGCTGTCATGGAACGGATCGGCCGCCGTGTAGGAGGAACTCCATTCGGAAAAGAAGAGTTTCAGCCAGGGCATCGAAGATTCGGCAATCTGCTGGCGCACTCGTTTGACATCACCAATGACGGAGTTCGGGTCGCGGGAAAGGGCCGTGCCGGAGGTGCCGGTTGCATCCAGAAATCCCTGTCCCACGCCGTAAGTGTGAGTGGAGATGAAATCCACCGGCGCGTGGTTCGTGTCGCAAAAATGAATGAACTCCGGCACCCAGGCGGCGCCCGCCGTCGCCGGGCCGCCGACTTTGTAATCCGGGGAAACGCTTTTGATGGCGTGGGCCGTCGCGGCGTAGAGATCAAAATACTGCTGCTCGGTGCCGGTCCAAAAACCGTTACGGAGATTCGGTTCGTTCCAAACCTCGAAATACCAGGTGCGCACCTCGGCGTCGCCGTAGCGCTCCCGTTCATGCTCGACGAAGGCTTTGACTAAATTCGCCCATTTGGTCATGTCCTTGGGCGGCGTCACGTTGCCGCGATACCAGAAAATGGTTTTGCGGCCGCTGGCCAGCGCGTCGGGCATGAAGCCCAATTCCACAAACGGCTTCATGCCAATTTTTTCGAGAAAATCATAAAGCTGGTCAATGTATTGCCAGTTGTATTCCGGCTTTCCGTTTTCTTCCCGATAAACGCCCATGTCGTCGTCGAACAAACCGTGCATACGGATGTATTTGAAGCCGCATTGTTGGTGGGCATAAGTCAGTTGCTGCTGCCAGTCGGCGCGCAAGCCCTCGTTGGCGCGGCCGGCGCCGACGCAGAAATTGAACATGGTGTCGAGCGGGCCGTTGGTTTGCTGCAGATCGGCGGAAACAATTCGTTCCGGCAGCCCGTCGGTCGCGGCACCGGAAACGGCCTTCGTGGCGGCGGCAAGGAGGAGGCAGCAAGCCGCGAGTATTTTTAGCGGGGAATGAGGGGTGAATGAATAATTCGTCATAAGGTTGATTGAGCATAGTCTAATAAACCAAGAAGCGCTTGTCGTCAAAAATAACGATGACGGGTGTTTTGATCCACGGCGGCATGATTTTATCTGGCGGCAACCGCCGGGCGTGGCGTGGCGGGTTGCGATGGAATGGCCAGCGTCACCGGCGTCAGACCGTCGGTGTGCGCGGTGAGTTTGATTTCCCCCGGCTCTTTTGTGGATTGAACGATGATCTGCGCGAGGCCGCTGAACAGGCTGCGCTGCCAGTCCGGCGTGCTGTTTCCCGTGGGCAGGAAAACGTCCGGCTCGTGCGACGACGGATCACCGTTGCCGACGCCGAGAATTTTGCCCGGTCCTTCCAGCTCGAAATGGATTTTGTTCGCCGCATCTGGCACGAGGCGGCCTTGCGCGTCCGCGACGGAAACGGTGATGATGGCGACATCCTCGCCGTCAGCCTTGACCGTGGCATGATTGGGCGCGAGTTGGACCGCTGTTGGCGCGCCGGTGGTTTCGATTTTTTCCGTGAGGATTTCCTTGCCGCCGTTGTAGCCCCGGGCGAGCAAAACGCCGGGCGCGTATTTCACCTTCCATTCGAGGTGGGGATTTTTTTGCATCTTTTTCCGGCCCTGGCTTGCACCGTTCAGGAAAAGTTCCACTTCCTCGCAGTTGCTGTATGCCCACACGTCAATTTCCTGGCCTTCCTTGCCGGGCCAGTTCCAGTGCGGCAGCAGGTGCAGCACCGGATGATCCGACCACCACGCCTGATAATAATAAAAATTGTCCTTGGGAAATCCGCAGGTGTCGAGAATGCCGAACTGCGAGCTGATGGCCGGCCAGCCAAACGGCGTCTCCTCGCCGTGATAATCGAAGCCCGTCCACTGGAACTGACCTGCCACATAGGGCCGCGCGGCGTAGTAGGGCCATGATTCCTCCGCCAGCAAACCCCAGTTGGGCTTGTTCGTGTCGTAGGCGGTCAGGTGCTGGTGCTCACGATCCTCGACGTAGATGCCGCGTGTGGAAAATGTGCTGCCGTCCTCGGTGGCCACGGAGGGCTTGTTGGGGAATTTCTTGTGATACGCGTCGGTGCTGCCATGCGTGAAGTAATTGAAACCCATCACATCAATGCTTTTGGAACTGCCATTTCCCCAGCCGCCGCTGATGGCGACGGTGAACCGGCGCGTGGGGTCGAGCTGTTGCGCGAAAGTCTGCATCGTCTGCGTGATGCGCGTGCCCTTGTCCGAGCCTTCGATGGACCACTCTTCATTGCCGAGCGACCAGATGATGACGCAGGGATGGTTGCGGTCGCGCCGGATGAGGCTTTTCAATTCATCCAATTCCTGCGGGTTGATGCCGTATTCGCGGTTCTCGTCCATCACCAGCATTCCGAGGCGGTCGCAGGCGTCGAGCAGTTCCGGCGTGGGCGGATTGTGGCTGGTGCGGATGGCGTTCGACCCCATTCTTTTCAATTGTTCGACACGGAATTCATTCACGCCGTCGGGCAGCGCCACGCCGACACCGGCCGCGTCCTGATGATCGCAGGTTCCCTTCAACTGCACGCGCTGGCCGTTCAGGAAAAATCCTTCGTTCGCGTCCCATCGCAACGTGCGGATGCCGAACGTCGTCTCGTAATGGTCAACAATCTTTTTGCCTTGGACGATTGTTGTGACGAGCTTGTGCAGATACGGTGTTTCGCACGACCAGAGTTTCGGTTTGTTCACCTTGAGCACGGAGGAAAATTCCTCCGTCGCGCCGGGCGAGAGTGAAAGTTTCTTGAGTTTTCCGGTGGCGACGGTTTTTCCGTCCGCGTCCAAAATGACCTGGTGGATCTCAAACGTGGCGTTTGTGGGCTGGTCGTTGTTGACCGTCACGCGCGCGGTCACATCGACGGAATTTTTCTTCACATCAGTCGTCACAAATGTTCCCCATCTGGCGACGTGCAGCGGCGCGGTTTTGGTCATCCAGACATGACGGTAAATGCCCGCGCCTTCGTAGAACCAGCCTTCTTCAAGCGTCGCGTCCACTCGCACGGCGATGACATTCTTGCCGCCATAATTGAGATAATCGCTGATGTCATAGCTGAAGGAAGAATAGCCGCTCGATTCGCGGCCGAGATAAAATCCGTTGACCCACACTTGCGAATCGCGGAAAACGCCGTCGAAATCCACGCTGATGCGCCGGCCCAAATCGGAAGCGGGAATGGAGAAAGTCTTGCGATACCAGCCAATGCTGCGTTCGGGGAAGTTTTTCCCGATGGCCTTGTAGCCGTGGCTGCCGCTGCCGCGCTCGTCGAACGGCGCCTCCACCGCCCAGTCGTGGGGCAGGTTCAATTTGCGCCAGCCGCTGTCGTTGAAGTCCGCGCTCGCTGCGCTCCGGCCATTGCCGGCCTTGGTGAGATAATTGAACGTCTCGCGCGCGGGCGCGGGATCGAAATCCTTCGCCGGGTCGGTCGCATTGCTAAAGGCAAAACGCCATCCAAAATCCATCAGCAACTTTTCGCGCGGCGGATTATTTTCGGCAAAGGTGGAAAACGCGCCCATCAGCAGGGCGGCAACAAGAGTCAAGTTGCGATAGGTCATGGTCGTTCTTTGAAAGCCCACAGCTTCGTCATTTTGCCCGGGCTTGTCTGTCGTCAAAACAGACGAGCCAGCCGGCTGAAAATTGTTCAACGGTCGCCGGCCGGCGCTGTTTTATCGGTGGTGAACACCGCGTAACTGTGCGGTTGCAAATGCGCGGTGAACGACACGCGGTCTTCCGTCGCGTCGTTCCGCCGGAACCGGCCACGCTGCGCCAACTGGCCTTCCAGTGTTTCGCCGGTGACCAGGTTTTTCAATTTTGTCGCGTTTCCCAGCGTGGAGATTTTCACGTCCGCCGCCGTGGCGGAAAAGTTTTGCACGATGAACGTGCCGTTGTCATACGCGAACAGCGCCACTTGCGCCGGGCCGTCCAGCCGCACGGGAAATCCGCGCATGAGGAAATTTTTGATTGCGCCGGTCACTTCCGGCGGCAGCGCGTAAAGGTCGTTGAAATTGTCCGGTATCGTCCAGACGTAAAGAATTCCCTTCGAATAGCGGTTCATGAGCAACAGCGGGAAACCGTTGCCGTCGGCCTCGGCGCGGACGAGCGACCAGGAATCGTTTGTGAGGAAATCAATTTCGGGAAACAGCACGTCGGCGTTCGTTCCGGCGTCGAGTGTGGAAAAATTGCCCGCGCCGTAACCGCCGGCGTAGGTATGCGCGAGAAATTTCCGATCCGTCCAGCGGATTTCGGCGATGTCCTCGATGCCCTTGTCCTGCAACGCGCGCAGCAGGCCGGACGTGATGACCACGGATTTGCCCGCGCGCAACTGGCCTTTGATTTTGGCGACGATGTCGGGATCGGCTTTCGCTTCCTCGGTCAGCAGCACCGTGTTGGCGTTGGTGGGAAAGGACGGAACCATTTCAATCGGGATGCCGATCATGCCCAGGTAATTCTGGAGAAAATCCTCGCCGCCGGACTGATACGGCTTGTAGCTGGCGATGCCAATGGGGTTGCCGAGCTGGCCGAGGAATTTGTCCGCCTGCTCCAGTGAATAGCCGGCGACGCGCGCCCAGGTCGGTGACGAAACGCCGCTGGTTGCGTTGGTTAAATTGAAACTGGTCGGCAAATTTTCCCACGAGGCGCGGTCGCCCGCTTGAAATGGCCGCGTCATGGCCGACCACTCGAAGAGCATGATCTGCGGTGCCTTGGCGAACATGGTGTCCCACAACTGCTCGGCGTAGCGGTCAACGTAACGCAGGCTGTAAGTATCCACCCAGCCGCCGCCGTTGCGGCCCGGCGCGATGTTGTCGAAGTAGCGGATGATTTCGTAGCTCTCGTATTGCTGCAAATGCTGGTCGGTGATGACCGGATCGCGCGTTTCGGTGCCGGTGTAAATGCCGTCAAAAATTTTCGGCTCGCGGTCGAGGTCGTAGCCGGAACCTGGGAAATGCTCATACCAGTTCGGGAACTTGATGACCATTTTCACCTTTGGATTCACGGCCTTCGCTGGCTTGACGAGCAGATTCTCCGCCGCTTCGTCCATCAGTTCCAGGCGGAACTGCGTCCAGCTTTTGTCGCCTTTGGCCGCGATGTCGGAATCATACTTCGTCGTCACGAAAAAGAAATCGTCCTGAATCACCTCGTCAAAATGCCGCGCGGCCAGTTCCGCCGCAGATTTGATGAACGCGCGGTCCTGTGGATCGGTGTAGCAAAACGATTTGAACTGTCCGCCGATGCTGCCGTCCGACAGAGCCATGCCGCCGGCGACCTGCACGCCGTGGTCGAGGAAAAAATTTTTGACCCGTTCCAGCAATTGGTCATCCGCCAGACGCCGGTCGCGCTGCACTTCGATATAAACCTTGTCCACCTTCAATTGGCGGCTGATGGTATTCCAGTCGCGCTCGAGTCTCTGCGGATCGTCGAAGCTCTGGACGACGTTGACGGGAATGTAAATTGCGACGGAAAAGTTCGTGTATTGTCCCGCCTGGGAAACGGCGGGCACAGCCACGAAGGAACAAAGCGCGAACCACACCGCACAAACGATTATCTTTTTCATAGATTGAAACCTCTGCAAACCGTATTTGAACGGATGATTTTAATGTGACGAACAACGATTTTCAGTTCTCAATCCTTGTCAAAGACTGTCTCCGCGAGGTGACAGTTTCCTTGCAACGCGATGTCGCGCGAGGAACCGCCGACCAGGATTTTGTAGTCGCCTTTTTCCGACACCCAACCGTTCTTGTCCGGATCGTAAAATGCAAACGCACTTTGCTCCAGCCGGATGGAAACTTTCTGCTTCTCGCCGGGCTTGAGCGAGACCTTGACGAAACTTTTGAGTTCTTTGAGCGGGCGCGTCACGCCGGGATGCAATGGCTGGACATACACCTGCGCCACTTCCGCGCCCTCGCGCTTGCCGGTGTTGGCCAGTGTGAACTCGATGGTGACCACCGGATGCTCCGCATCTTTGTTCGGCACGAGCTTCAGCTCGGAATACTTGAACGTGGTGTAGCTCAATCCGTAGCCAAACGGAAACAACGGCTCGATCTGTTTCGTGTCAAACCACCGATACCCCACCAATAATCCCTCCACATACGTCTCCACGCCGTTCGTGCCCGGATACGCATTGAGCGCGTGCGCCGGTGAATCCGCGAGCTGCTTCGGAAACGTGCAAGGGAGTTTGCCGGACGGATCCACGTCGCCGCACAGGACGCGGGCCAGCGCGTTGCCGGCTTCCAAACCGCCATACCAGGCATAAACCAGCGAGGGAACCCGCGACAGCCACGCGTCGTCCATTTCCACAGCGCCTCCGCCATTTAAGACGACAACCGTTTTGGGATTGGCTTGAACAATCTGGCGCAGCAACTCGTCCTGGCCTCCGGGAAGTTTGAGGTCGCGCCGGTCGGAACCTTCCTGATCCAGACTGTGGTTCAATCCGCCGACGAAAATCACCACGTCCGCAGCTTTCGCCGCTTCCACTGCGGCGGCAAATGAATTGGTGTTGATGGAACCCGGCATTCCGCTCCCGCCACGGCGTCCGAAACCCCGACCAGCGGGCACAGGGTAGCCCGGTGAAAAAGTGATGGTCACGCCGCTGCCAAGCCGGTTGCTGATGCCTTCGAGGGCGGTGATTTCATAGGGCGCTTTGATGTTGGCCGAGCCGCCGCCGCCGGCAAATTTTGTGACCGCGTTGACTCCAATCACCGCGACGGTTTTAAGTTTTGCCGGGTTCAGCGGCAGCAGTCCTTTGTTTTTGAGCAGGACGATGGATTCCTCCGCGACTTCGCGCGCGATGGCCTGGTGTTCCGGAGTGCTCAACGGTTTGGAGTTGTTGCTTGATGCTTGCGAATTTGTTTCTGCCGGATCGTGAATCAAATTCAATTTGAACATCACATAAAGATGCCGGCGCACCTTGTCATCGAGGAACGACACGGGATACTTGCCGGATTTGATGCCGTCCAAAAACGGCTTGGCGAGATAGGCGGTGTCATACGGCGGGCTGGTGCGCGTGCCCATTTCCATGTCCATGCCGTTCGTGACGGCCTCGCCCGTGTTATGCACGCCGCTCCAGTCGGACATGACCAGACCCTTGAATCCCCACTGGTCTTTCAGAACCGTGTTGAGCAGATAATCGTTTTCGCAGCAATGCTGGCCGCGAAATTTGTTGTAGGCGCCCATCACGTCCAGCACGCCCGCCTCCTGCACGGCGGCGCGGAATGCCGGCAGATATATTTCGCGCAATGTCCGCTCATCCATCTCCACGTCAATCGTGCCGCGCTGGTTTTCCTGGTTGTTCGCGGCAAAGTGCTTCACACAGGAGCCGACACCTTGGGCTTGCTCGCCCTCGATATAATTCACCGCAATCCGCGCCGTCAGATAAGGGTCTTCTCCCATGTATTCAAAATTGCGGCCGCACAGCGGTGTGCGCTGGATGCACACGCTCGGACCAAGCATGATGTTTTTGCCGCGCTGCTTCGCCTCCTGGCCGATGACTGCGCCATAGGCGTTGGCGAGATTGGTGTCGAACGTCGCGGCAAGCCCCAACGTCGCCGGCATGGCAGTGGCAAAATCGTCCGTTCGATTCATGTTCCGAAAGCCAACGCCCACTTCTTCGCGCACGCCCAAGGGTCCGTCGTCCATCCACAACTCCGGAATGCCCAGGCGCGGCACACCCGCGACCGAGAAGGTGGAATTGGCATACACCAGCGAGTCCTTTTCCTCCAGCGTGAGACGGGAAAGCAAATCCTCAACGCGTGCCGTGATCGGCTGACGGTTGTCCAGGTAAAGTGGCTGTTCGGCACCGAGAACCGAAGCGCCGGTGACAAGACAGAGGGCGAGCAGTTGGGATTTCATAAGTTGGAATTTAATTGGATGGTCCACGTAACTTTGCCGGCCAGCGGGTCGGCATCCAGTTTGAAGCTGTCGCCGGATTTGGTCAGCGTGAGTTGATGCGCTTCGCTTTCGCCGGGCAGGAAAATCAAGCCGCCGGCGGTTGAGGCATTTTTGGCAAAAACGTGCAATTCGAGCTTCGACCAATCCATGTCCTTGGTGGATTGCGCCAGCTTGATTTCGGGAATGGCCGTTCCGTCACGAACCAGAATGATGGCGGGGATTTTTCCGGCTTCAATGTTCTGCCAGCCGCCGGAATAACTTTTGCCGGTTTGGTAATCAATCCAGCCGCCCGGCGGCAGATAAACCGCGCGTCCCGTCGCACCTTCATGCATCAGCGGCGCAACGAGCATTTGCGAGCCGAACATATATTCGTCGTCCACCAGCCACGAGCCGGGATCTTCCGGGTATTCGATGAACAACGCGCGCAACATCGGCACGCCGTGTTCCGAGCAGTCCTTCGCCTGCGCGTAAACATAGGGCATCAGCCGGTATTTCAATTCATCAATCGTGCGGAACTTGTCCATGAAATCCTGGCCGTAATTCCACGGCTCTTTCGGCGCTTCGCCGTGGCAGCGGCTGTGTGAACTCAACATTCCAAATGCGAGCCAGCGCGCGAACAAGTCCTTGTCCATCGCCTGCACGGAACTGGCCGTGAATCCCCCGACATCGTGGCTCCAAAAGGTGAACCCGCTCAAACCAAAGGAAAGGCCGCCGCGCAATTCCGCGGCCATGCCGTCGTCTGTGCTTTCCGCGTCGCCACCCCAATGAATGGGATAACGCTGGCTGCCCGCCCACGCGCTGCGTGCCCAGATGATGTTTTCGCCGGTGGTTTTTTTCGTGATGTCCGCGACGGCCTGGTTGTAACGCAGCGGATACAAATTGTGTTCGTAAAAGCCGGTGCGGCCGTCAGCGTAAATGCCGTCCTCTGGCGCGGCCTCGCCGAAATCCACCTTGATCGCGGAAACGCCTTCTTTCAGCAAACCGGCGAGTTTGCCTTGATACCACTCGACCGCTTTCGGATTGGAAAAATCCAGCACGGCGTCCTCGTAAGGCAGATTGCCTTTCGTGTCGCGAACGACGAGATTTTGCGCGACGAGTTCGGGAAACAATTTATTTTTCGGCACGAAATACGGCAGTTGCCAGCAGGAAATGTGAAAACCTTCGTCCTTCAAATCCGACAGCATTTTTTCCGGCGTAGGAAAGCGCGTCGGGGAAAATTCGTAATCGCATTGCCAGTCCGTTTCAAACCACCCGGTGTCCAGATGCAGCACGTCGCAGGGGATTTTGTTTTTGCGCAATTGGGAAGCAATGTCAACCACCTGTGTTTCCGAGTTGTAAGTGCAGCGGCTCATCCACAGGCCGAACGACCACAGCGGCGGCATCGGTGATTTGCCGGTGAGATCGGTGTATTCGTTCAGGATTTCCTTGGGCGTGCCGAGGAAGACAAACAAATCCAGTTCGTCATCGCCAATCATCAGCGAATTCACGCCGCTGAAGTCGTGGCCGAAATCACAGGTGATCGGCGTGGTCGTGTGCATGAATATGCCGTAACCTCGGCTGCTCATAAAAAATGGAATCGGTTTGTATTCGCCCTGATTTTCAATGCCGTTGGCGTCGTCGGTCCAAAGCACGAGCTTTTGGCCGCGTTTGTCGAGGCTGGTGAAGGATTCGCCGCAGCCAAAGATTTTTTCGCCGGGCGACAGCGTGAACGCAGCGTTGTAGCTGCGTGAATAATCCGCCGCGCGGCGGACGTAGCCAAATGGCAGGATGGGCGTGAACGACGTGGTGTTGTCGCTGGAATGGTCGGTCTCCGTCAACAACCTGCCGCTCGCGTCACGGATTTCGATGTGAAACGGATTTTGTTGAATCGTCACCGAGCCGAACGCGCTGGTGTAACGCCAGCCCGCTGGAACTTTTTCATATTTCCAGGAATCATCAGCCGGCACCGGCCCGGCGAGCATGAGTTCCGGCTGCGGCGGATGCACCTGCGGCCCGCTGGTCATCCGAATGCGGAGGGTGCGCGGCGAAACGAAATCAATGGAGAACGGCAGCTCGGGATTGGCGGCGTATTGGTTGTCGGGAAACTCGTTCGACTTGGCGGGCGTGACGACGGCCAGGTCGTTGTCGAAGGCGTGGCGCACGGCATACTGCGAGCGTTGGTAAATAATTTTTCCCGAATGGGCCGCCGGATCAAACGTCGAAACCTTGTCGGCGAGATAATAAAAATTTTCCAGCGCGCGAAAATCGCCGCTGATGTCCACGGGCTCGTTGAGCAGGGTGAACGGAGACGTGGCGGCGATGGCGGTCGCGGTGGCAAGACAGCAAAGGCTGGCGGCGGCAATTTTGTTCAATGCAATCATGTCGGGATTATTTGTTGGGGCGGCATTAGTATTGTTGAGTTTCGCCGATGCAGTCAATCTCGTCATGTCGTTAAAATCAATGAGCCGGGCAGAGGTCGGGTTCCGCCTTGCCGGGATGCAAGAACATGACTGCGCCTTGAAATACCACGCCATTTCGCGCCATGGGAAACCGGTTGCGCGCCGCCGCACCGCCAAATCAGGAATTGGCTTGCGGCTCTGGCCGCGCGGCCAACAATATAAAACAACGGAATTATCCCCTTGACGTAAGAAATCATGTTTTTTGCATGGTTGACGGGTTTGTGGCATTTGCAGATGATTTGGCAATATGTCAGACCCATTGCCAGAAAGTCCGCCGCCGCCGGACAAGCAAAGTGCAAAGGATTGGTTTCTGCGCGGCTTGGACATGGCCGTTATGCCGCTTACAGACCCAGCGAGGGCTTGGGCTGGATTCAAAAAGGATGTCCTCAATATGAAGGGGGGGATCATCATTATCCTTCTTTTGGTGGTTGCATTCATTGTTCACAATGTGGATTCATGCAGCAAAGAACCGCCGACACAGGCTCAAACATTGGCTGTGTCAAATCCTGTTAAGTCGCCGATTATACAGGCAAACTCGGTTGGCAATTCAAATTCTCCAGTAACACAGATAAATCAATCCTCCAATGTGAGCTTGAAGAATAATTCAGACAACACCATTTTTTCAAATCAAGGAAATGCAGTTTATCAAAAAGGGACAAACAATCAGATTTTAAGCCCCATTTTTTCTGGTGGAATTCACGGGCAAATGAATTTGCCAGTGAACAATGGAACTGTAAATATCTATAACCCTATTTATACAAATCCGCCCGATACCGAATTGAGAATGTATATCACACAACTTTGGGAAACAGTAAAATTCGCTTCCAATGGCGTTTTGTTGACCAGGATTCAACTTGAGCATCTAACAGAATTGCTCACAAAAATAGACCGGCGCACCGAAGACGTTCACAAACTTCCTGACGGGCGCACAAGTTTTGGCGGCATTGTTGGGGGAGCATCTTCGGTTTATGGTTCAGATCGAAATAGCGGCATTGAGAGTTATGATCGCGGTGATTACCAATTAGCTTTAGAGCAAAGCCAGAAGGGAATCGAAGATTTTGAATCAAGTCCAAGCAATTTCGTAGATGAAATGGTGACAATTCTCCCAGCATCAAAAGCCTTATCATATTTTAATGCCGGTGTGAGCGCGTCCATGCTTTCAAGCAACGAACTTGCCTATGAATATGCGTTAAAAGCGGTTGCCATCGAACCAACGCCACTACATCAGGCGCTAATCGTAAGCACCTTGGGAAATCTTGCTATAGAATCTTATTCAAGAGCGGATTATTCCAATACTTTTTATTTCGGATGGCCTTCAATTACAAATTATGAAAGCATCAAATACTTCACAAATGGGTATAGTTTCAGAAATGTTAAGAGTGTTTATAATGTAACTTTTGTGGCGGCAAATGCCATTGGAAGAACCAATGAATCGAAACATATCCTTGATGGATATAATAACCTGAAATGAATTTTTTAATTTATGCACCTCAAAGAAGCCAGAGTCAAAACCAAGATTCCGCAACTCATCACTTACGTCAAAGAGATAATTCCGTAAAACAATGTTTCCTCGCGGTGCCGAACATTATTTTCTTTGCCGGTTCACGCCGGTCTTTGCGCTGGTCGCTGGCGCGGGACGGCTGCTTGTGGGTCGGCACCTACAACGGACTGGCGCGGTTTGATGGCGTCCGCTTCACGTCAACAGCGTCTATTACGAGTCGCCGAACACCGCTCACGAATGGCAGACCTGGCGGCGCAGCCTGCATGAATTCGCACCGTTGCTGTTCAAGAAACAATGACGTGATCCACGGATCATCGGCCGATTTTTGAACCATGAAGAAAACAGTAAAAGTTTTTTCCGTTTTGTTTTGCGCCATCGCAACAACGACAATTTCAGCGGAACTGAATCCATTGTTCCAGAACAGCGCCGTGCTGCAATGCGACGCCCGCGTGCCGGTCTGGGGCGCGGCTGGCGCTGGCGGCGCGTGCGCTGGCCTATGGTGAAAACATCGAATGCTCCGGGCCGGTTTTTGAGCCGCTGAAAATCCAAGGCGCGGATGCGGTTTTGCATTTCACGCACCTCGGCGGCGGCCTCGTCGCGCAGGACGGCGAGTTGAAAGGTTTCACCCTTGGCGTGGTCGAAAAATACCGCTTTGAAACAAGCGCCGACGGCGTGACCTGGACGACGAACATCGCCAATGGCTCATTCGCCAACATCCAGAACAACCCGAGTCTCCAGGAAGTGAGCTTCGCTCCGGTGAACGCCCGCTATTTCCGCTTCACCAGCTTGCAAGCCATCTGGAACAGCGGCTGGACGAGCGCGGCGGAAATCTCCGTCTTGCCCGCCGCCGGGAGTGGTGGTTGATGGATTTTCCGGGGAACAGCAACCGTCTGCGTAAAGTGCATGATCCGAGCGTTGTTCGCGCCATTTTGACAGCACTTTCGACCGAGAATTTTGCATCCTCGACGTAGCCGGGATCAGCCCGTGAACACTTGGACTGCGGCCAATCCTAGGAAGATCAATAGGCGTAAAAAATACATTCCATTGTTCAATCCTTTTGAGGTGGCAGAACTGACTAAAAAAAGAATCCACGCTTTCTATATGATTATTTCTCACCAATCAAGTTGCAGCCGAAAGAAATATCAGCCGTCGCTCGACATCCGGCTCATTCGCGGCTACGGACTGATATGGGATTCACCTCACTTCAAATTGGGTAATCGGGTAATGAAGGTAGAATCAAAATCCGACGTTTCTTGATACCAATACTCGTCGGTAGAGCCAAGAGCCCCTGCGTAGTTATTGAACCGATACATATCGCTGAACCGGCACCATTTGGCCGAACTATCGGCAAACACCTCGTTGCCACCGGCTGGATTGCCGCCGCGGCCGGCAAGGTGGGGCGGAATGCTGCCGTATTCGAACGCATACTGGGTGCCTTTCGAAACCACACCTGACCACCGGCCACCAATTTTTATATTGGAATCAGCTCCTAAAGCCCAAAAGGCTTTCGCATCGGCCAGCTTCACCGGACTATGACTTGGAAGACTGCCATATGTTGGCAAATTCCAAACGCGCATCCCGCCAAAGTATTGGTAACCAAGATACATCTGTGAAGTGCCATTAAAAGACGGCAATCCAGGAGCCGGCGTATTCAAACGATTGGGGCAGACCCAGATTGAAGGGGAATTGGTCTTAAGTTTGAGGTAGGAATCCACGGCATTAACTACGCTGACATCCAGCGCATCTGTTACATAAGTTGAAGTCGGAGTGGGTGGACCACCACCGGCGGTATTTACGGGTGGAACTTTGTCCTGAAAATCTCCGGCATAAATATTCGCGCCCAATCCAATCTGCTTCAAATTATTCAAACATTGCGTGCGCTTGGCCTTTTCCTTGGCTGCTGCCAGCGCGGGCAACAGCATGGCCGCCAGGATCGCGATAATGGCAATCACGACCAGCAACTCGATCAGGGTGAAAGCCGCCTTTGATGCTGGGGCTATTTGAGATTTCATCCTGGTTTTCACAACTTCATTTTGATATGGGGATATTCTGATGTTCACAACGTATTAAACAACCTGCCATTTTAATCAGGGGCTGCCGCAAGCATCCAACATTGCGGCAGCCCCATCCGTTTACCCCATCCTACTTGCAGGTAAAGCAAACAATCGAATCAAGGCGTGTTGGTGTAGACCATTCGGAAGAACACGTTGGAACCCGCTTTGTTGATCGGAATGCTCACGTTCGTGACTGAGAACGACCCCGGGTATGGGAACCAACTATTGGGAGCGTTCACCCCAACACTGTTCGTTAGCAATGTCCAATAACGATTTGTCGGCCAGGCCAAGTTCAACGTGTTTCCGGTCACGGACATCTGCAGCACCGGAGGATTGGTATTCACCAACGGCACAGTCAACGCGGTGATGGATCCGTCCGTGTCCAGATGGTTCTGCCACGTCGCGCCCGCACCAGTCACGGTGAGGGAAGCGAAACCGCTAGATGGCTGGCTGAAGATCGTGAACTTGTCTCCCACTTTTAGGGCAGGGCCTATGTTAGTCACGGTGAACGTATTACCCGTCCCTGAATTAACCACCTGGCCGCCAACAGTAGCCAGCTTGTCGTTGGACTGTGCCTGGGATTTGTCCAGCTTGATGAAGACATTGCCATAGATGTAAGCAATGTCGGGAACCGTCAGGATTCCAACGGAACTGCGTGATGCCCCGGCCGTCAGTGTGCCGCCAGCATCCACCTGAATCTCGCCGCCTTCTGCAAGGGTGCCAGTTCCGCCAAGCGTGCCTCCCGGATGAACTTCAGTATAAGTAGCCGCATTAGAGCTATTAAGCCATACCGTTCCATTGCTAACCGACAGCGTCCCACTAAATCCCGTGCCGTCGCCGTTAAGGGTAAGGCTGCCGGGACCGAACTGCATTAATGTTCCCGCTCCGCTTAATGTATTCGCCATAGTAAGGTTATCCGAGCGATTGAAAATGAGCGCGCTATTGTCGGTCACCTGCCCGGTGCCGATGGTGCCGATGGTGCCGCCGTTGCCGACCTGCAACGTGCCAGCGTTAATCACCGTGCCGCTGGCATACGTGTTGGTGCCGGTGAGCGTCACAATCGCGGAACCGTTCAACTGAACGATGCCGCGGTTGTTCTGTGCACTCGCGAAGTTAGTGGTGATATTTCCAGCGAACGTGAAATCATCCACGCGATTGAAGGTAAGCGTCCGCGGATTATCGTCAACCGTGAGGAAGTTATTGGTGAACTGCACATTGCCAACAATCGCGCCCGAGCCGGGGGTGGAGTTATCACCGAGAATAAGTTGATTGTCCCCGATGAACGTGCCGCCGGTATAGCTGTTGCTACCTGTCAACGTCACATCGCCGACGTTTCCATTGTTAGCAAGCGTTCGCAAACTGCCCGATCCGGTAATCGGCCCTATGTAAGTGAAAACAGCATTGTCCTGACGGCCAAAGGTGATTGTGCCGTTGTTGGTTACGGCAGAACTAGCGAGCTGGCCGACGTTGCCGAGGCAAGGCTGGAAATTGGCTCCGGGGTCAATCTCTGTCCAACCCGTATAGCTATTGTTGCCAAGGGCCTGCAATGTGCCCTTGTGCACAATCACATTTCCACTTCCGGTAATCGCGGGATTTAGGGTCAAAGTGGAAGTGCTGTTGAAGATGAACGTGCCGTTGTCCG
>DATCBW010000211.1:0-5067 GCA_036511615.1 Verrucomicrobiia bacterium
TTGATGGCGTGTTTGACGTCCAGAATCTCCCGGCTGTCCAGATCAGCGGAGAACATCTCGCGTGCCCGGTCCACGAGGTTGTGGGCTTCATCGACGAGGAAGCCGTATGCCCCTCCGTCCTCGGCAAAGTGTCGGCGCAGATATACCTGCGGATCAAAAACGTAATTGTAATCGCAGATGATGGCGTCGGCCCACACGGACACATCCAGCGAAAGCTCGAAGGGACAGACCTGATGCTTCTGGCCGACTTCCTCGAGAACGGCGCGGGTGATTTCTTCGCGTTCCAAAACTTCGCGCATGGCGGGTTTGACGCGGTCGTAATAGCCCAAGGCAAGCGGACACGTCAGCGGGTCGCAGGGATGTCCGACGCGCACGCAGACTTTTTCCTTCGCGGTGAGCGTCACGGCGCGCAGTTTTAATCCCGCCCGGCGCAGATCAGCCAACGCTTTCTCAGCGATGGCTCGTCCGACCGTGCGCGCGGTCAGATAAAATATACGTTCGAGTTTTCCCTCACCCAGCGCTTTGACGGCCGGGAACAGGACGGAAATGGTTTTGCCAATGCCCGTCGGGGCGGCGAGAAAAAGTCGTCCTCCATTGGCGAGCACCCGATAGGCGGCCACCGCCAACTCGCGCTGACCCGGACGATAATTGGCGAAGGGAAAAGCCAGCGCAGCAGTGGAGGCATCACGCGCCAGGCACCAGTGATGACGTTCACGCAGCCAGTCCACATACATTGCGGTGGTGGTGGCGAAGAAATCAGATAGCTCGGCAAATGAAAATGCCTGGCGAAACTCGGTCACCCTGCCGGCGGGCAATTCCAGATAAACGAGTTGAATTTTGATTTCCTTCAAGGCGTGTTCCTGTGCATGGATGAATCCGTAGAATTTGGCCTGTGCCCAGTGCAGTGGATCGGCTTCTTGATCCCACATTCCCTGAATGGTTTTGATTTCCTCCAGCAGCACTTGTCCGGACGTGATGAGTAAACCGTCAATCCGTCCCCGGATTTGCAGCGTGAACTCATCCGTTTCCACCTTGTATTCCACGGGCAATTCGGCCAGATAACCTGTCGGGCGCGAGCGTTGGATTTTCTGGTGGCCGCGGATGCCGGCGAGGGCGCGGTCGGAGCCGACAAACTCGCGCTCGCCGCCGAGATCGCCCTGCCGCAGGACAAACTCGACCAGGTCGCGCACCGAAATCGTATGCACTGGTTTTGACGCCGTGACGGGCATGGTTGGTTCAAGCTTTCATACCAGGTAAACGCCAGGACACCCGTGAGTGCCGTAAGCCATCATGACCCAGTCGCTCGGCCCGCAGCCATAGATCGAGAAACATCAAAATTCGTGACGCTGACACGGCATCATTAAACGTCACTGGCCGGGGCAAAGGAAGTCCAACCGCTTTTAGATTGTCCGCAGTCGGGTAACACCCCATGCTGTGAAGAGTTGTCCGAATTTGGTAATGAAACAAAACGGAAGGCTGCGACAGTCGGGCGTTTTCTTTTGGAAGAAGATTGGCGAAATTTATTTTTGGCGTGTGGCAGCCTTGGCAATCCGCCGCAGCAATCCGCCAAACACCAGTTCATGGAGCGGATAGACCGCATACCAATAGACCAGTCCGAAAAATCCAGCCGGGTCAAAACTGGCGGTCTGGCGAATCTCCGATCCGTTTCCGCACGCGACCACTTCAAATTCCAGCCACGCGCGTCCGGGCAATTTCATTTCTGCCGCGAGCCGCAGATGCCGGTCAGGTTCCAGCGCTTCAACCCGCCAGCAATCCACCACGTCCCCGGTCTGGAGTTTTTCGGGATCACGGCGCGTGCGGCGCATTCCCACGCCGCCGGCCAGCAAATCCAGCCACCCGCGCAGATGCCAAAGCCAGTTGGCGTAATACCAGCCGGTCGCGCCTCCGATCCGGCGAATGGGTTCAAAGGCCATCGCGGGTGGAACATTCACGCGCACACGGCGCGAATCAATCAGGCGGTTGCCAAATCGCGTCCCGCCCCATTGCCGAGATGCGCCGCCCGACGACATCGCATCCGACCAGCGCGTCGCCGCCAGCTCTTTATCTTCATTGCGCAAGGCGCTGGCAATCGCTTCACGAACGCCCATTGGACGAATGGCAAAAGCCTTCAATGCGGAATCGTTGCCCACCACGGTTGGATTGCGAATGCTGTCAATGAGTTTGCGCCCGATGCGCGCATAAAGTGGCGTCACGAGGCCGAGCCACAGGCTGGATAATCGCGGCGTCAGCAGCGGGACGCGAATCATCAGCCGTCGCAAGCCGCGTTGCCGGGCATATTCACGCATCAAATCACCGTAAGAAACCCGGTCAGGGCCGCCGATTTCAAAAATTTGATTTTCCCGTCCGCTCAAATTACACGCGGCAATGAGATATTGCAGCAGGTCATTGATGGCCAGCGGCTGGGCGAGAACCGCCACCCATTTTGGCGCAATCATCACTGGCAGGCGCTCGACCAGCGCGCGAATCATTTCAAAGGACAGGCTGCCGGAACCGATGATGACCGAAGCGCGAAACTCGATGACGGGCACGCCGGTGGAACGCAGAATGTTTCCCACCTCCTGACGGCTGCGCAAGTGCGACGAGAGTTCGCTGCCGGCACCAAGGCCACCAAGATAAACGATTCTTTGAACCCCTGCATCCCGCGCCGCTTCAGCAAAGTTGCGCGCGGCCAGACGATCCGTTTCCTCGAAATCGTTTACCGCCATTGAATGCACCAGATAATAAGCTGTCTCTATGCCGCGCATGGCCGGCGCAAGACTGTCCCGATCCAACACGTCGCCCGCCATTACTTCGGTTTCCGGTGCGACTTTGGGCAAAAGAAATTCAGGGCGGCGAGCGAGGCAACGAACCGCAATGCCATGCCGCTGTAATTCGACAAGCAATCGCTCACCGACGTAACCGCTGGCATCCGTCAACAACACGCGATTAAGTTCTGGATGACTCATGGTGTCGCGATGGTGACGAAGAATGGATTCGGAAAGTGCGGCGAAACATTTGAACGGGGCGTGCCGGATAGCATGGCAATATGTTCACCATCGGATGAAGCTACGCGAATAGCGGGAATTTTCTCATGGGGTAAAACCCTACCGTGGATTGGAGTGGCATCATCCGCCCAAAAGGAATTTACAAAACCTGTCTTTTTATGGAGGGGTGGCGCTTGGTGGGGACTGCCCGTGCTTGTCGGCGCGCTGATTCCCGGATTTGGCCAGAAAGAATTGACGGCCATCACCGCGGCGGCGGCGGGCGGCCTGATTGCGTTTTACCAGATCGGTTACGACATCGCGGCTTTTGGTGTCGGCCCGTTGCAAACTTGGGCAGGATTGGACTTGAACATCATCTACGGCGGAACTGCGGCTGTCGCACTTGCGATGGCCGCATTGTCCTTCGACGTAACTCCTGCCCAAGATGTAAACAAGCGATGAAAATGCGGCTGGCTCACCGCACTTAAAACAATTTGCTCAATATGGTGAGCAATTTTACTCAATCCGGAATATGCGGTATCAGATTTCAGACTCGGAATTCGATAGGAATTTGGCTGGAAAAAGTGGTGCTCCCGCACGGAATCGAACCGTGATTTGCCATTTAGGAAACGGCCGCTCTGATCCATTTGAGCTACGGGAGCAAACGATACTATCACTATTTTTCAAGCCTTCTATTTTCCACGCGTCATGGTGTATCAAAATATGGTATCATATCTAGTTCAAAAAGGCTGGAAATACGCACAAGAGTCTTGATGGAGCATAGGTTCAAGAAACTTAATTCACAAAAAGGTATCAAATGCCGGTATCAAATTGGCAGTTTTTCCCTTGTTTAGCTATCGTTTGCTTTAATTTCCTAAATGGCAGATCCCGGTTCGATTCCGGGCGGGAGCACCATGCTTCCGGTCAAACCCGGTTTTTCACCGTAATTGATCGCCATCGCGCCGCCGAGCAGATTAATGACACGCAGGTTGGTGAGTTTCAATCCGCGCATTTTTTCCGCCACGGCCAGTTGCGCCGGGTAATGTTTCAGCGATTCCAAAATGTAGGCGTAAGCCGAGGCGTTGCCGCAAAACAGCAGCCCGATGAGCGGCACGGACATCTTCAAATGCGTGAAATAAACCGCGCGCCAGAGCGCGTTCGCCGGCCTGCCAAAATCCAGCACGATAAGCCGCGCGCCGGGCCGGGCCACGCGGTGCATTTCATCCAGCCCGCGTTCCCAACTGGTCAGGTTGCGCAAGCCGTAACCCACGGTGACGATATCGAAGGAATGGTCAGGAAAAGGAAGCTGCTGCGCGTCGCCCTGGATGAAATTGGGAGCTGGAAATTTTAATTTCCGGCTTCTGGTTTTGGCGATTGCGAGCATTTGCGGGTTGAAGTCGAGGCCGGTGACTTCCGCGCCGCGTTGCGCGAGGGCGAAGGCGAGGTCGCCGGTGCCGCAGCACACATCGAGCGCGCAATTTCCGGGTTCGGCGGCGGCCAGATTCGCCACGCGGCGTTTCCACCGCCGGTGCAGGCCGAAGCTTTGCAGGTCGTTGAGAAAATCATAGCGGCGGGCGATGCGTGCGAAGAGGTCGCTGACCTTGGCGGCGCGCTGTTCGCCGGGGGCGTAAAATTCATTGCTCACGCGCGGAGTCTAGCGGCTGCGGCGGCGCGAGGCAAAGCGCAGAAATTTCTTTGCGCGGGCGGACGGCTTTGCTAGGGTTCGCCGCAGCGGGAAGACAAACGAAGCTGGAATTTTTATGAACACCAAAGCAGCACCCAAAACGATTCTGGTCGTGGACGACAATGAGATTGTCATCAAAACGATTTCCTTGAAGCTGCAGGGTGCGGGCTATCGCGTGGTGACGGCGATGGACGGTTCCGAAGCGGTGGCGGCAGCCCGCCGGGAAAGGCCGGATTTGATTCTGCTCGACATTTCTTTTCCGCCGGACATCGGCAGCATCGAATGGGACGGCTTCCGCATCATGGAATGGTTTCACCGGCTGGACACGGTGCGGAAGATTCCCATCATCATCATCACTGGCAGCGAAGATCCGCAGACCAAGGAAAAGGCCACGCACGCCGG
>DATCBW010000212.1:0-2475 GCA_036511615.1 Verrucomicrobiia bacterium
ACCGCCGTCGGCGGCGCGACGACTTTCACCGGTTCGTTCAGGCCGGCGCGCAGAAGCTGCTCCCATTCCGTTGCGTTGACGGGATCGGCGACGAGATGCCATTTCGGCTGCGCGGTCAGCCAGCCTTCGACTTCGCCGGCCATTGCGAGCAACGAGAGCTGGGTTTTCAATTCCGCCGCGCGGTCGCCCGCCGACGGCAGCGTGATGAAACTCAAATTGCGCAGCGCGCCGCCGAACCACCACGCGACGAGCGCCGCGTTCTGGCCGCCAATCGTCAGCGGGAAAATCCACGTTCCGTCTTCGGTCGGCGAAATGGCTTCGAGCTGGTCCAGCATCGGCGCTTCCAACCGGTCGGCGAGAAAACCGTCGCGCTCCAGCCGGCCCAAAAATTCCTCCACCGCCGCGCGCGCGACGATGACCACGACGACCGTCTGCAAATTTTCCGTCGAGCCGTCCGCCCGCGCCGCGCTTTGATGCGTGCCGAACACGTGCAGTGTCCAGACGATTTGCGTGACGGGAACCGGCGAGAGCTTTTCAAGCTGCAACTCGACCATCGAATGGGTTTCCTCCGCATTCGCGGCGGGCAGTTCGACGACGCGGAGAAAAACATTTTCCGGCGGCAGCCACGCGACGTTCAGTTTCGGCTGCCAGAGCGACGTCCAGTTTTTGGCGACGAACTTGGACGGCAACGGCTCGGTGTGCGGCACGCGCTGCTCGCGGCCCAGCACAAAGCCGCCGCCCTTCGCGTCGAACTGCCAGAGCCGTCGGGCGTCAGGCGCGAGGTGCAAAATGTTGCAGGAATTCCAGCGGGCCATGATTTAATTGCCGGTTGCCGGTTGCCGATTGCCGATTGCTGAAAAGCTTCTGTATGCCAGGCGAATCACGTAAATCGTAAATCCTAAATCGCAAATCATAAATTCTTTCACGCGCGCGGGGTGAACTGCGTGGCGTCGCCCTCGATGAGCGCCTCCATGTGTTCCTCGATTTGGGTGACGCGCAAAACCTCCTCGATGGTCGTCTCGCCGGCCTTCACCTTGTTCCAGCCGTCGGTGCGGAGCGTGCGCATCCCGTTTTCCATGGCGCGGGCGGCGATGGTCGTGGCCGGTGCGCGGTTCATGATGAGCGGGCGCAGCACCTCGGTGACGAGCAGCAGTTCGTAAATTCCCTTGCGGCCTTGATAACCTTGCTGGCGGCATTCCTCGCAACCGGTGCCATGCCAGATTTTTGCGGTGTCAATGTCGGCTGCGGGAAAGCCGATCCGGTTCAAGTAACTGCGGTCAACTTTCTGCTCCGTCTTGCAATGCGGACAAATCGTGCGGATCAGGCGTTGCGCCATCACCGCCTCGACTGACGACGCGACCAGAAACGGCTCGATGCCCATGTCAATCAAACGCGTGAACGCACTCGGCGCGTCGTTCGTGTGCAGCGTGGAAAAAACCAGGTGGCCGGTCAGCGACGCGCGGATGGCGATTTCCGCCGTCTCGGTGTCGCGGATTTCGCCGACCATCACGACATTCGGATCCTGGCGCAAAATGTGGCGCAAACCCATCGCAAACGTCAGCCCGATGTCTGAACGCACGGCGATTTGGTTGATGCCTTTTAATTCATATTCCACCGGCTCCTCAATCGTGATGATGCGCTTGTGAATGGAATTGATCGCGCTCAAAAACGCGTAGAGCGACGTGGATTTGCCGGAACCCGTCGGGCCGGTGACGAGAAAAATGCCGTGCGGCTTGATGATGATGTCGCGGATGGCGTCTTCTTCCATCTGCGAAAAGCCGAGCTTGTCGAGCGACAGAAAAATTTTTCCGCGCGTGAGCAGGCGCAGCGAAACGCTTTCGCCGTAAACCGTCGGCACGGTGGAAACGCGGATGTCAATTTCCTCGCCCTTGATGCGGACGTTGATGCGTCCGTCCTGCGGCAGGCGTTTCTCGGAAATGTTCATGCCGCTCATCACCTTGATGCGCGAGATGATCGCCGCCTGAAACCGTTTCAACTGCGCCGGCAGCGGAATGAGATGCAGAATGCCGTCAATGCGGTTGCGAATTCTTAATTCATCCTCCTGCGGCTCGAAATGAATGTCCGTCGCGCGGTTCTTGAACGCCTCCCAGATGATCTGGTTGACGAACTTGATGACGCTCGCCTCCTGGTCGCCCTCGGTGATTTCCTTGTCAACGGCCAGTTCGAGTTCCATCATGTCGCCCTCGCCCATTTCGTCGAGCGTCTCGGCGCCGACGCCGTAATACTTTTTCAGCGCCTTTTCAATTTCCGTCCGGGTGGACAGCGCGAAGGTCACCGGCATTTTCGCGTCGAACCGCACCGCGCTCATCATGGCGGCGTCAAACGGATCGCTCGCCGCGACCTGCAGCACACCGTTGTTCAGCGCCGCCGGCAGCACGGAAAATTGGAACGCGATTTTGGTGGAGAGCTTGTTCCGCACCTCGTCCTCGACCGCGAGCTTGGCGAGATCCAGAT
>DATCBW010000213.1:0-2197 GCA_036511615.1 Verrucomicrobiia bacterium
AAGGCGCAGGTGGCGCTGAACTGGCCGGCGATCTGCGCGGCGGCGGTGATCGTCGCGCGCGAGCTGCGCAATTTCAACTTGTGGTGCGTCGGCGTGGCGGAGTTCGTCATCAAGCACGGCGGCGCGCTGATGATTGCCCGGAAACTTTTGTGGAACCCGGAACCAAAATTATGATGCTGGCACAATCAGTCGTCGAGATTCCGATGAACGACACGATGAAAACCGTCGTCGGGCTGCTGGGCGTCATGTCGCTGGGCATCGGCGTCATGTGGTTCGCCGTGCTGTGGCGGAAACTTTTCGGGCGCAAACCGCCGCTGGCCGCCGAACTCGACAAAATGGAAAAGAAACTGCACGACGAAATCATCGAGTCGTTTGGCCGCAGCTACAAAAACAGCGACGAGGCGCGTCTGGCGGTTTCCGCGCTGCGCGGCGAGGTCGTCGAGGCCTTCAGGGACCACCGGGCGGAGTTCAACGGGCGCATCGAGAAGCTGGACGAAAAACTGGGCCGCGTCTCCGGCGACGTGATCGCCGACCTTGCGAACGCGCTGACCATCGCCAGCCAAACTTCAAAAAAATCATGATAGAACGCGAAATCAATTTGTTCGTGCTGCGCTTTTTGAACGACCCGGCGTTCCGTGGCCGCGCCGTCGGCGCGGACAACCTCAAGGCCAGCATCCGCGCCGCGTTTCCCGCCGCGTTCAGCGATGGCGACCTGATGCGGAAACTGGAGCTTTTGGAAAAGTCCGGCTACATCGCCGGCACCGTGGACGACCTCGACGGACTGGTCTATGCGCTGACGCCGGAAGGAAAAATCAAAATCCAGAATAAATGAATGAGCAGAAAAATTCATCCCGCCCAGCGCAAGCGCGGCCTTACGCGCGTCGAGCGGCTGTATGGCTTGTCAGCCTCGCAACTGGAGCAGCTGGACTCCTGGCTGGACAAATGCACCTACGCGGAGACGGCGCGTCTGGCGGCGGTGGAATGGCCGGAGTTCATCCTGGATGCGGACAAGTTTCGCGGCGACCTGTTCCAGTTCCGGCATCGCAACGACGAGTCCAACCGGATCACCAGCGTGCTGGCGCGGTCGGCGGCGATCTCCGGCGAGATGATGGCGGCGGCGCGGGCGGCGGGCGACGACCCGCTGGCGGCGTGCGAATACTATCTCTCGTCGCTGGCGAACAAAACCCTGGCCGAGCGCCCGGCGCTGGAGGAGATGGAGATGGCGCTGCAACTGTTCAAGACCGCGCGCACCAGCCAGGCCGAGCGCGTGAAGGCGGATCTGAAGCGGGAGCAGATGTCGGCGGACGCGGCGAAAGATTTGGCGGCCAAAAAATCGGACGCGGAGAAGGCGCTGGAACTTTGCCTGGAGCAGGCCAAACTGTTCCCGGAAGTGCAGGCGAAATTCAAGGACGCCTTTGCCGCGCTCAAGAAGGCACAGAAGAAATGAAACGCACCTTCGATCAAATCTCTGAATCGGTCGTCTCGCCCAAGACGCTGATCCCGGACGTGCATTCGTTTGGCGAATACCTGGAGACGTGCGCGCGCGTGCCGCTGCGCCAGGGCAATTATGGCAAGTTCAGTTTTGAAGGACGCGAACCGCTGCGGTTCATCGTCGCGCTCATTGACAAAATAATCTCCAACACGTTGCGGAACGAAACCGTCGAGATCGAGGGCGTCACGTTCAAGTCCGGCGCGCTCAAGGGCGCGACGTTGACGGTGGGCGGCGGCGCTCAATGGGGCAAGACGGTTTTGGTTTTGAATTTTCAGGCTTTCGCCACGTTCGTCGAATTTGTCAACTTTGGGTATTACACGCCCGACCAGGAACTGCTCGCCAAAATTGTTGACACCAAATTCCGGCCCGACGTGATTGACCAGCAGCCGTGGATGGCGGGGATGATCTCGGTGGGCAAGTCGGAAAATTCCAGCGGCAAATCCGTCAACCGCAAAAACAGTTATCAGGCCAGCGACGGCGACCGCAAGGCGTTCGGCTATTTCTGCGGAATGCAAAAACCGCCGACGACGATTTCTTTGGATGCCGCCGCGCTCGATGAGGTGGACGACATCCCGCGCAAGAACATCGGTTATGTGGACGGGCGCATGACGGCCAGCCCGCTGCATTTGCGGTTTGAGATCGGCACGCAGCGCTTGGCCGGCGCGGGGCAAAATTCGCGCGTGGAAGCCGGTTCGTTTTTCCGCC
>DATCBW010000214.1:0-25137 GCA_036511615.1 Verrucomicrobiia bacterium
ACGGTTGCGCGTGCTGCTGGACCAGCCGCATCAGGCCGCCGAGGCCATCGGGCATTTCTCCCGCGATTTTGAAACGGCCCTCGGACTGGTCCGGGGGTGAGCTTGAGGATTGCCCCGCATGGAACGGTCCGAAGCTGAATTGATCGCGGCGGTGCTTTCGGGCGACACCGCGAGCTTCGAGCCGCTCGTTCAAAAATATTCCCCGCGCGTGTTTGCCACAGCGCGCCGTTACGCGCGCCGCGAAAGCGAGATCGAGGACATCTGCCAAGAAGTCTGGCTCAAGGCGTTCGACAAGCTGAAAAGTTTTCGCGGCGAAGCGCCGTTTGAACACTGGCTCATGCGTCTGACCGTCCGCACCTGCTACGATTTTCTGCGCGGCCACCGGCGCAACCGCGAGTCGTCCTTCAGCGAACTGTCCGAGCCGGAGGAGGACTGGCTGGACCGTTTCGTCACCGCGCCGGAATCCGCCAACGAAAATGCTGATGCGGCGAAACTCTTGGTGGACCGTGTCTTGGAAAAACTTTCGCCGTCGGCGCGGCTGGTCATCACGCTGCTGGAAATTGAAGATCGTTCGGTCAAGGAAATCGCCGAAATCACCGGCTGGTCCGTGCCGCTGGTAAAGGTCCGCGCCTTCCGCGCCCGCAGCGAAATGCGGAAAATTCTGTCGCGCATGACCCAGGAGAAGTATTTGTAACCCTGCGCAATTTTTGCGCGTCAGAGGTATTGAAACAAATATGAACTTGGAAAAACTTCAAAAAACGATACTCGCCGCCGCCCGGCGGCAGACGCTGGACGACCGCGTGCCTTATGCGTTTGAGCAACGCATCGTGGCGCTGATCGCGGCGCGCGGCGCGGCGGACGCATGGGCTTTCTGGACGCGCAATTTGTGGCGCGCGGCGGCGTCTTGCGTGGGGGTCGCGGTGGTCTGCGGCGCGACTTCATTGTTCGCGCCGGGGACAACCGTCAGCAAGAACGACCTCTCGCAGGATTTTGAAATCACGCTGCTGGCCTCGGTTGACCAGGGCGATTCCGTGCCAACACCGTGAACAACTGGCAGGTCATTTTCGCAACGGCGGTCATTTTCGGGGCGGGCGTGGGCACCGGCGGCCTGCTCGTCAGCCACGTTGACCGCGCGCATTCGAGGGGTTTTCACCGCCCGGCGGGGATGACCAATTCCATGCCCTTCGGCGGCGGCGCGAACCCGTCCAGACAGCCGCACCTGCCGGAAATCTTGAACCGGGATTTCACGGAGAAGCTGGACGGGGCGCTGCAATTTGCGCCGGAGCAGCGCACGAACATCGAAAAAATCCTGGCTGACAGCCAGGGACAGATGCGCAAGGCGGTTCAGGCCGTGCGGCAGGACGCGCGCCAGAAAATCCGCGAACTGCTGACGCCGGAACAGCAGAAACAGTTTGATGAACTGATGAAGCGCCCGCCACGCCGACCACCCAATGGCACCAATGCGCCAGCGGCTTGGTTCCCGCCGCCCGATTTTTCGGAGCCGCGCTGAAGCATGGGCCGTCTGCCTATTTTTCCTCGATCAACGCGGCGATCTGTTTGCGCAGTTCCTTCGTGATGGAATCCATCGAGCGGTTCGCGTCCACAATTTCAAAGCCGTAGGTTTTTTGCAGCTTGATGAAGGCCTCGCCCATGGCCGCCTGATATTTCAGGAAGCTGTCGAAAATGTTGCGCGACAGGCCGAGGTCCATGCCGCTCTCCCAATAATCCAGCGTCGCATTTTTGGCGAGATTGCGCTGCACCAGTTCCTCCGGCTCGACCGACAGATAAAACACCGCGTCCGGTTCAAGCGCGATGCCGTAAAGATTTTTCAACCACTTTTCGTCCATGCCGCGCACCATGTCGCGCGCCATCAGCGTGTAAATGTAACGGTCGGCCAGCACGATGAAACCCGCCTTGAGCGCTGGCAAAATGATGTTTTCCAACTGGTCGGCGAAATCCGTCGCGTAGAAAAGCGCCAGCGTCGTCCGGCTCAAAATGTTTCCTTCCTGCGCCTTTTCGAGTTCGGAACTCACCAGCGAGGAACGCTTCAGGCCGACCTGCACCGTCGGATGGCCGTTCGTTTCGAGCCATGCCACCAGCCGAGCGATCTGCGTCGAACGGCCTGAACCGTCTGCGCCTTCGACGACGATAAGCCGGCCGGCGAGGTCGGCGCACTTGATGCGCGGAATGCCGTGGCCGTAGAACAGACGACTGTTTTTATTTTCGGAATTTTTCATGCGGCAGCCAGGTCCTCCTCTGCTTCCTTGGATTTGTCTTCGGGCCGGAACGACGGCGGCAGCGGCAGCGGGCTGCGGCGTTTGAATTTTTTCAGGTCGAGCTTCTCGCTGACGAGCTTGCGCACCAGCACCTGTTGTTTCTCCACGTTTTGATTGGCGTCCATGACAACAAAGTCAAACTCCTTGCTCATGGCCATGTATTGTTCAAGAATGCGGCCCTGGAAAATTTTGAAGCTTTCATACGGATCGTTGGAAAGCCGCAAATCCATGCCCGCCTCGAAAAACTTGAGTTTCGGCCGGCCTTCGAGAATCCGGTTCAACGACACCTCCAGGTCTGCCTTGAAAAACATCGTCAAGTCCGGCTGCGCGGCGAAGCTGTAAAGGCCGCGCACCCATTCCGACGGGCAGCCGCGCGTCACATCGCGCGCGAACGCCGTGAAAACATAACGGTCGCACAGCACAATGTAGCCCGCGCGCAGCAGCGGCAGCAGATGCCGCTCGTAACGGTCGGCAAAATCCGTGGCGTGAATCAGGCTGAACGTCGTCGGCGTGAGCAGTTCGCGTTTTTTGCCCTTGCTCGTCGCGGATTTGACCAGCTCGGAGGAGTTCCACTCGCTGAAATAAACCTTGATGCCCTCGGCCTCCAGCCAGCGTTTGAGCAGGTAAATCTGCGTGGACTTGCCGGAGCCGTCCAACCCCTCGACGGCGATCAAACGCCCCGGAAAATTGAGTTCTGCAAATGTTTTCATGATTTCGCGCCAGCCGCGTTTGTTAATTTAGCCGCAAACCGCCGCCGGAAACAAGCGCAACTTGATGGCACAATTTTGCGGTTCCATTGTTAAAATCCGGTTACAAATCAAAACCGCTTGTGAAAAAAATCACAATTTAACCTTGCGACGGATTTTCGCGGGGGCTAGGCTTGGTTTGCGCTTTTTTGGGAGCGCAAAATTTTTTTAGGAAATGCAGACGCAAACCGAATACGGCTACAATTCGAAAGTGGAAGGCGATGTCGTCCTCACGACCGTTGACGCCGCGCTCGCCTGGTTTCGCAAAAATTCTGTCTGGCCGATGCCGATGGGTCTCGCCTGCTGCGCGATTGAATTGATGGCCGTCGGTGCGAGCCGTTTTGACATTTCCCGCTTTGGCTCCGAAGTCATGCGTTTTTCGCCGCGCCAGGCCGACTGCATGATTGTCGCCGGCACGGTAACTTACAAATCCGCCGGCTTTCTCAAACGCATTTACGACCAGATGCCCGAGCCGAAATGGGTCATCGCGATGGGCGCGTGCGCCTCGACCGGCGGCATGTATCGCAGCTACGCCGTTTTGCAGGGCGTGGATAAAGTCGTGCCGGTGGATGTTTATATCGGCGGCTGTCCGCCCCGGCCTGAAGCAGTGCTGGACGCGTTGATGAAAATTCAAAAGAAAATCGGCACGCAGCCCATCCTGCAGGAAACGGTGATCGCCAAAATGCTGCATCTCGACAAATCGTAACTTCTGATGTCCGCCCTCGAATCCGCCAATAAAATCAAGGCCAAGTTCGGCGCGCTCGTCGCCGAGCCGGCGGCGTTTCGCGGCGAAATTTCGTTGAAAATTTCCGACGCAGAACAGATTTTTGAAATTTGTCTGTTCGCAAAAAAAAAACTTGGTTTCAATTATCTCGTGGATATTTCCAGCGTGGACAATTACGGCGAAGACCCGCGCTGGACCGTGATTTATCATTTGCGCAGCATGGTCGGCGGCGAGGAATTGCGCCTGAAAACCGACGTGAGTGAGGAAAAATCCGAGCTGCCGAGCGTGCTGCCCGTCTGGCGCACTGCCAACTGGCACGAGCGCGAAATCTACGACATGATGGGCATCCGTTTCAGCGGCCATCCTGATTTGCGACGGATTTTGATGTGGGAAGGCTATCCGTATTTTCCGTTGCGCAAGGATTTCCCGCTCGCCGGCAAGCCGTCGGATCTGCCCGGCGTGGCGTTCACCCAGATTTCGCCGATGGAAGGCGGGCCGTTTGTGACGATTCCGAGTTCGGGCGATGCGATTGGCCGCGAACCGCGTGTGCGCACGCCCGAAGAATAAACGTGATTAACAAATGGAAAAACTCCTATGTCCAGATCACGGAGAGATTTTGAGAAAGCTAACCGTAACGAAAATGTTAAGCAATTTCAGAGACCGCAAGATTTGGGAGGTCCGCTCGAAAGTGGAATTCCTACTGAATTGCTTGAGAAACTTCGTGAACGAAAGCTCAAGCCGTTTTTTATTGAACATATCAATTCGTGTGACAAAAAATCATTTGATCATCCCGACACTATTGAAGGAGCTATTCGATTCATTCGTGATTCAAAAATTAGCGTTCTATCAGTCGGAGAACTTAATGAGGGACAGCGGAGATGTGAGTTTCAAATGCAGTTTGATCACAGGGTTAATTATGAATATCAAGATGGGATTCTTTTGCTTAAAGTCGCATTTGAAGGAAGAACTCACTTTATTGGTGCAAACTGTGCGTTCATATTCTGGCTTAACTGTCCTGAATCCCTGTTAGAAGTAAAAAGATAATGAGCGTTGTTCAAGACATCGAAATTCCCGATTCCGCCGCGCGCGCAGCGGCGATTGAAGAGGCGCAGGATATTCAGGGCGAGCGCATGGTCTTGAACATGGGGCCGTCGCATCCGGCCACGCACGGCGTGTTGCGCATCGTTTTGGAACTGGACGGCGAAGTCATCACGAAAGCTGATCCCGATGTTGGTTATTTGCATCGCGGCGACGAAAAAATCGCCGAGAACATGACCTACACCCAGTTCATTCCTTACACGGACCGGCTGGATTATCTCGCGCCGCTCGCGAACAACGTCGCCTACGCGCTCGCGGTGGAAAAACTGCTCGGGATTCACGACAAACTGCCGCCGCGCTGCCAATACATCCGCGTGATGGTCGCCGAACTCGCGCGTATTTCCTCGCATTTGCTCGGTCTCGGCGCGTTTGCGATGGACACCGGCGCAGTCACTGTTTTCCTGCTGACGTTCACCGAGCGCGAAAAAATTTACGACCTTGCCGAGGCCGCGAGCGGCGCACGATTGACCACGAGCTACACGCGCATTGGCGGTTTGATGCGCGATATTCCGCCGACGTGGTGCGATCAAGTGCGTCAATTCCTCAAAGAATTTGCCGTCGCGCTCGCCGAGGCGCACACGCTGCTCACGCGTAATCGCATCTGGGTTGACCGCCTGCGCGACCTCGGCGTTGTCTCGAAAGAAATGGCGATTGATTACGGTTTGAGCGGTCCGAATCTGCGCGGCAGCAGCGTGAACTGGGACTTGCGCAAGAACCAGTCGTATCTCTGCTACAAGGATCTGGACTTCGATGTCGCCCTTGGTTCGGTTGGCGATTGCTACGACCGCTATCTCGTGCGCATGGAAGAAATGAAGCAGAGCATGAGAATCTTGGAGCAGTGCTGCAACATGATTCCCGGCGGCGCGGAAAATAAATCGAAGGAGCCGGTCTGCATCCAGGACGGAAAAATCACGATGCCGACGAAGGAAAAAGTGATGTCGAGCATGGAGGAATTGATCCATCAGTTCATGCTCGTAACCGAAGGCGTGAATTGTCCGCCCGGCGAAATTTATTTCAGCCATGAAAATCCGAAGGGCGAGCTTGGTTTTTACATCAACAGCAAAGGCGGCGGCACGCCGTATCGCCTGAAAATCCGCGCGCCCTCATTTATTAATTTGAGCATCCTCGGCGAATTGCTGCCCGGCTGCATGATCAGCGACGTGCCGGTCGTGCTGGGTTCGCTGGACTTTGTGATGGGAGAAAGCGACCGATGAGTTTCCAAGCCACACCCGAACTTGAAGCGGAAGTGAACGAATTGATTTCGCACTATCCGGTGAAGCGCGCCGCCTCGCTGATGGTGCTGCACGCCATTCAGGAAAAGTTCGGCTGGATTTCATCGGAAGCGGTTCAATGGACAGCGAAGAAGCTGGAACTCCAGCCGATCAACGTCTTTGAAATCCTGACGTTCTATCCGATGCTCCGGCAGGAGCCGATGGGCAAATATCAGATCAAGGTTTGCCGCACGTTGAGCTGTGCGCTGGGCGGGGCGTATGAATTGCGCGAACATTTTTGCAAAAAATTCGGCCTGGACGCGCATACGCACGGCGCGCAGACGACGCCGGACGGAAAATTCACGGTTGAATTTGTCGAGTGCCTCGCCAGCTGCGGCACCGCGCCGGTGATGATGTGCAATGATGATTTTTACGAGGGCGTTTCGCACGCGAAGGCGGATGAGATTTGCGCGAAATGCAAATGAAATGGTTGCCCGACATGGATTTGAACCATGACAAACAGATTCAGAGTCTGTTGTGCTACCGTTACACCATCGGGCAGGATGGGACGTATTAAGCTAGAGAATTTTGGTCGAGAGTCAAGTTGCTGATATGGCGCAAGAATACAAATTGATTTTGAAACATGCCGATGAACCGGGTTATACGCCCGAGATCGAATGCTATTTGCGCCATGGCGGCTACGAAGCGCTGAAGAAGGCGCTCGCGATGCAACCGAAAGATTTGCCGGATGGTAAAAAGCAATCGCCGCAGGAACAAATTCGAGACGCGGTAAAAACTTCCGGCCTGCGCGGTCGCGGCGGCGCGGGCTTTTCCTGCGGTCTCAAATGGAGCTTCGTGGATCGCAAGAGTGGCAAGCCGATTTACCTGATTTGCAACGCGGACGAATCCGAGCCGGGCACGTTCAAAGACCGGCAAATCATGTATAAAGACCCGCATCAGTTGATCGAAAGCATGATCATCTCGTGCTTCGCTAACGACGTGAAGCTCGCTTACATTTATATCCGTGGTGAAATGGTGGACGGCGCGAAAATTTTGAACGAAGCGCTCAAGGAAACCCGCGCGAAGAATTTCCTCGGCAAAAGTATTTGCGGCAGTGGCTACGATTTGGAGATTCACGTTCATCGCGGCGCGGGCGCATACATTTGCGGCGAGGAAACCGGACTGATTGAATCGCTTGAAGGCAAACGGCCGTATCCGCGTATCAAGCCGCCGTATTTTCCGGCAATCCTTGGTCTGTGGATGTGCCCGACCATCGTCAACAACGTCGAGACGCTCTGCAACGTGAAGCACATCGTCGCGATGGGCGCGGCCGAGTATGCAAAACTTGGCACGCCGAACAACACTGGCACGCGCATCGTCAGCTTGAGCGGTCACGTCAAGAAACCCGGCTACTACGAAATCGAAGTCGGTAAGGCTACGATCGGCGAATTGATTAACGACCCGAAATTCGGCGGCGGACTTCGTGACGGAAGAAAATTGAAAGCCGTCATTCCCGGTGGTTCATCCGCTAAGGTTTTCAAGGCCGGTGAAAAATTCAAGCTCAAGAAAAAAGACGCCGAGGGGAAAGAGATTCTGATGGAGACCGACATGCTCGATCTGCCTTACGATTTTGATTCGCTCGCTGCCGCCGGTTCGATGAGCGGTTCCAGCGCGATCATCGTGATGGACGACTCGACCGACATCGTCGAGGCGCTCGCGAACATCTCCGAATTTTACGCGCACGAAAGCTGCGGCCAATGCACGCCCTGCCGCGAAGGCGCGCTCTGGATGAGCAAGGCGCTGCATCGCCTCACGCATGGCGAAGGCCGCGCGAGCGACGCCGATTATCTCGTGAAGATCGCCGACAACATTCCCGGCGGCCGCACGATCTGCGCGTTCGGCGAAGCGTGTTCGTGGCCGGTGCAAAGTTTCGTCGCGAAGTTCAAAGACGAATTTGTCGCGAAAGGTGCCGCTGATGAAGCACGTCACGCGAAGCAAGTTGCCGCGTCGAGCGAAACAAAACATTTGGAAGCCGCGCATCATTGATTGCCATGTCAACCGCTGCCACAACTGAAACCAAGTCCGCGCCACCGGTCGAAAAGATCAAGGTGAAGGTGGACGGTCGCGAAATCGAAGTGCCGAAGACGATGCCCGACCCGATTTCCGGCAAGCCGATTCCGACGACGATGATTCAGGCGTGCGAATTGGCGAAAAACGATGTGCCGCATTATTGCTGGCATCCGAAGTTGCCGGTCGTCGGCAATTGCCGCATGTGCCTCGTGGAATACGGCACGCCGGCGCTCGGCCCGGATCGCAAGCCGGTGATGAATCCCGATGGCACGCCGAAAATCGCGAAATCTCCGCGCCCGGCGATTTCCTGTGCGACGCCGGTTTCTCCGGGAATGGAAATTTACACTTCCACGCCCGGCGTGAAGCAAATGCGCGAAGGCGTTTTGGAATCGCTGCTCATCAATCATCCGCTCGACTGCCCGATTTGCGACCAGGCCGGCGAATGCAAGTTGCAGGAATATTCCTTGGACTACGGCCAGAGCGCGAGTCGCTTCGTCGAGGCGAAAGTTCACAAGCCGAAAGCCGTTGACCTTGGCCCGCGCATCATGCTCGACGCGGAACGCTGCATCCTCTGCACGCGCTGCATTCGTTTCACGAAAGACATCGCGGGCGACGATGCGCTCGGCATCATCAATCGCGGCAGCTTCAATACGATCGCGACGTTCCCGGGCATGCCGTTCGACAATAATTACACGCTGAACACGGTGGACATCTGCCCCGTCGGCGCGCTCACGTCGAAAGATTTCCGTTTCAAGATGCGCGTCTGGTTCCTCAAGGAAACCAAGAGCGTTTGCACGAGCTGCGCGACGGGCTGTAACATCATCATCGGTTCGCGAGAGGAGAAAATCCAGCGCTACACGCCGCGCGAAAACGACGCTGTCAACGGCCCGTGGATGTGCGACGCCGGGCGTTTGAATTACAAATGGATTGGGCGCGACGATCGTTTGAAGGACGTGATTGCGCACGGACAGAAGACGACTTGGACGGCGGCGCTCAATGAAATTTCCGGCAAGTTGAAAAAGGCTCCCGCAGGTTCCGTGGCCATCATCGCTTCGGCGCGGCAGACAAACGAGGAACTTTGGCTGCTGAGCAAGCTCAAGGCGAAGCTTGGCGCGATCAGCGATTCCATCGCCCGCACCGGCGCAGAGGACAAGCTGCTGGTCAGCGATGACAAAAACCCGAACACCAACGGCGCGCGGCTCACCGGCATCTGCTTCACCGAGATGGGCATCAGTCTCGCGAAGATCGCCGACGGCATCGAACAGGGCAAAATCAAAACGCTGGTCGTCTTCGGCGAAAACATTGTCAAGCGCGCGGTCAGCAACAAACAACTGCGTGAGAGCGAAACTACCAGCGAGGTCGTGGACGAACACGGCATCACGGCGGAACTGCTCGCCAAGCTGGACACGCTGATCGTCAGCGACATTTTGCCCAACGAAACAACGAAGCTGGCGCACTTTGTTTTGCCCGGCTGCGCTCATGCCGAAAAGCGCGGCACGTTCACGAATGTCAACGGTCGCGTGCAGAAATTCATGAAGGCCGTGGAGGCGCCCGGCGACGCGCGCGCGGAATGGGAATTTTTGCATGACCTGGTTCACAATGTCACCGGCCAGAACGGCTTTGTGACGATTGAAGGTCTGTTCAACCAGATGGCGAAGGAAGTGCCCGCGTTCAACGGTTTGACGTGGGCGGCCCTTGGCGACACCGGCGTGACGGTGCCAATCTAAAATGAACTGGAATTTCATCATCTTCAGTCTGGTCAAGATCGCCATTGCCGTCGGCGTGGTGCAGGGCATTGTCATGTATTCCGTGCTGGCCGAGCGGAAAATTTCCGCGTGGATTCAGGATCGTGTGGGACCAAACCGCACCGCGCCGCCGTTCGTAAAATACATACCCATCCTCGGACCGTTTTTGACCCGGCTGGGAGTCTTTCAGCCGCTCGCGGACGGATTGAAGTTTCTGGTCAAGGAAGATTTTACGCCGGCGGGCGTGAAGAAAATTTATTTCTGGCTCGCGCCGGCGATTACGGTGATTCCCTCGATGCTGGTCATCGCGGTGATTCCGTTCGGCTCGCAGATGGGCGCGCAGAAAATGGTCATCGCGGACTTGAACGTCGGCATTCTCTACACCTTCGGCATCGTTTCGATGGGCGTGTATGGCATTGTGCTGGCGGGTTACGCGGCGAACTCGAAGTATCCGTTTTTCGGCGGCATCCGTTCGAGCGCGCAGATGATTTCGTATGAAATTTCGATGGGCATGTCGGTCATCCCGGTGCTGCTGATCGTCGGCAATTTGAATTTGAGCCAGATCATTTCATGGCAGTCCACGCATGGCTGGATGTTCATCTACGCGCCGCTGTCGTTCATCATCTTCATGGTCGCGTCGTTCGCGGAAACTAACCGCACGCCGTTCGATTTGCCGGAAGCGGAAACCGAACTCGTCGGCGGCTACCACACGGAATACGGCTCGATGAAGTTCGCGCTGTTTTTCCTCGCGGAATACTCGAACATGGTCGCTTCGTCGGCCATGATGGTGACGCTGTTTTTCGGCGGCTGGACATTGCCGTTCTGGGGACTGGACCAGCCGGCGCATTCGCTGGGCATGGGCATTGCGCAGATTCTGGTGTTCCTGGCGAAGATGCTGTTTTTCATGGTCGTGTTCATCTGGGTGCGCTGGATGTTCCCGCGTTTTCGATATGACCAGTTGATGGATCTGGGCTGGCGGCGGTTCCTGCCGCTCGCGTTGGTGAACATTTTAATCACGGCCGTCTGGCTGTGGCTGAGATCGTGAAAAATCAATGCCAACGTTTTGCGAATCAAGGGCTTTCGCATCGGCTTTTACAGCGCCGATTTCGACGAGCCACCGCACGTCCATGTGGACAAGGGTGGCAACCAGACAAAATTTTGGCTGGAACCGTTGCAGCATGCGAAGAACGCCGGGTTTGCGCGGAGCGAACTCGGTGAGATTTATGATCTCCTGCGCGAACACCGGCAGGAACTTTTGACGAAATGGAATGAATACTTTGGATGACATCCGGGTGACGAAGGTGCGCAGCACGCGCGACACGTTGAAGGTGGACTTCGACGACGGCCGCTCGGTGCAACTGCCTTTGATCTGGTTTCCGCGCCTCTTCAAGGCCACGCAGGCGCAGCGCGATCATTACGAACTTTTGGGGCGCGGCTACGGCGTCCACTGGCCGGACGTGGATGAAGACTTGAGCGCGTCGGGACTGGCGCTCGGAAAGCCGTCCATTGAATTTATCAAACAGCAGCGCAAACACGAGATGGCCGCATGAGCATTACCGTCAACCGCAAACCGCTCACGTTCTGGGAAAAACTTTATCTGCCGGCCATCGTCGGCGGATTGAAAGTCACGCTCAAGCACGCCTACAACACGCTGATCCTGCGCAAAGTCGTGACGATGGAATATCCCGAACAGAAATGGACGCTGCCGGCGGATTATCGCGGCGCGCCGTATCTCGTGAAAGACCAGGACGGCAACACAAAATGCGTTTCGTGCCAGCTTTGCGAATTCGTGTGTCCACCCAAGGCCATCCGCATCACGCCGCCCGGCCCGTCGGGAAAAACCGCCGACCGCACGAACGCGGAAAAAATGCCGGAAGAATTTGAGATCAACATGCTGCGTTGCATCTTCTGCGGTTTCTGTCAGGAAGTCTGCCCGGAAGAGGCGATTTTTTTGCAGAAGGATTATTCGCTCACCGGCACGAGCCGCGAAGAGATGATTTACGACAAGAAAAAGCTCCTCGCGCTCGGCGGCGAACATGGCGGCATCCAGAAATGGAAACTCAAGCTGGAAGAAGCCGAGGAACAGGAAAGTTTCCCGGTGAAGCCTTAATCAGCAATGGAAGCCATCAACAATATGATCAGCGGCGGCGCGGTGACGGACGTTTTGTTTTACGTCTTCGCGGCGCTCACGCTGCTGTGCGGCGTCCTCGTCATCGCCAATCCGTTCAGCCGCAGCCCCGTGACCAGCGCGATGTTTTTGGTGTTGACGATCATCTCGATGGCGGGATTGTTCGTGCTGCTGAACGCCTTCTTTCTCGCGGCGGTGCAGATCATCGTTTATGCCGGCGCGGTCATGGTGCTGTTCCTGTTCGTCATCATGCTGCTCGACTTGAAGGAGGAGCAGCGCCGCAAAATAAAATTCTTCGGCCTCGCCGCAGGATTGGTTTCCGTCGGGGCGATTGTCAGCATCTTTGTAAAATCGCTCGCCTCCGTCAAAACGGACGCCGCGTCGCCCACGCTCGAAGGTGGAACCAATGCGCTCGGAAAACTTTTGTTCACGCAATACACGCTGCCGTTTGAAATCGTCTCCGTGCTGCTGCTCGTGGCGATGGTCGGCGTGATTCTGTTGAGCAAAAAGAAACTCGAATGATAAACCAAAGCGAAGATAGAAGATTGAAGATGGAAGATGGCTGCGTCCGCGCGACGTTTTGGCCATTCTCCATCATCCATTCTCCATCCTCGCCGCAAAAAAAATGAACGTCGGCCTTCATCAATATCTGTTCGTCAGCTTCATGCTGTTCAGCCTGGGGCTGCTCGGCGTCATCATGCGCCGCAATCTGCTGGTGATCTATATGTCGCTGGAGCTGATGCTCAACGCGGCGAACCTCGCGCTCGTCTCCTTTTCGCGGTTCAACAACAAGCTCGACGGCCAGGTGCTGGTGTTTTTCATCATCACCGTGGCGGCGGCGGAAGTCTCGGTCGGACTCGCGCTCATCGTGGCGCTCTACCGCAAACGCCAGTCCGCGCACGTCGAGGATTTGACCTCGATGAAACTCTGACGGATGAAATACGAAACTCTGCCCTGGCTGATTTTGTTCCTGCCGCTGCTGTCAGCGGCGGTGATAATGCTTTTCACCTTACGTTCCAAAACCGCGAGCAGCTTCATCTCCATCGGCGCAGTCGTCGCGGGCTTTGTGATGTCGCTCGTTTTCATCAACGCCAACGGCTTTCATTTCAGCGGCGAAACCACCGTCAACTGGCTGTCCATCGGCGGACTGAATGTTGATTTCGGGCTGAAGCTCGATGCCTTGAGCATGATGATGCTTCTGGTTGTCACCGGCGTCGGCGGCGCGATCCATATTTACTCCTACGGCTACATGGACGAAGACCGCAGCAAAGCGCGCTTTTTCGCGTTCATGAGCCTGTTCACTTTCTCGATGCTCGGCATCGTGCTGGCGAACAATTTCCTGATGATGTTCATTTTCTGGGAACTGGTCGGCGTGTCCAGCTACCTGCTCATCGGTTTCTGGTTTGAAAAACCCAGCGCCGGCGACGCCGCGAAAAAAGCCTTCATCACCAACCGCCTCGGCGATTTCGGGTTTCTGCTGGGCATTCTGATGGTTTGGGGCCTGGTTGGCTCATTAAATTTCTCGGTGGTGCAGGACGGGATCAAATGGAGCCCGGCAATTTTAGAAAGCCTTGGCACGGCTGCCGGCCTGCTGATTTTCTGCGGCGCGGTCGGCAAGTCCGCGCAGTTCCCGCTGCACGTCTGGTTGCCGGACGCGATGGAAGGTCCGACTCCTGTTTCCGCTTTGATCCACGCGGCAACGATGGTTGCAGCCGGCGTTTATATGCTTTGCCGAACGCTGTTTTTGTTCAACCACGACGCGCTGCACGTCATCGCCTACATCGGCGGCTTCACCTCGCTGCTCGCGGCGCTCATCGCCATCCAGCAAAACGACATCAAACGCATCATCGCCTATTCCACGCTGTCGCAACTCGGTTACATGGTCATGGCGGTTGGTCTTTCCGGTCCGACGGCGGCGATGTTCCATTTGACCACGCACGCGTTTTTCAAAGCGCTGCTGTTCCTGAGCGCCGGCTCGGTCATTTTGGGAATGCATCACGAGCAGGACATCTGGCAAATGGGCAACTTGCGTAAAAAAATGCCGATCACCTATTGGACGTTTCTCATCGGTGCGCTCGCCTTGTGCGGCATTCCGCCGTTCAGCGGTTTCTATTCGAAAGATTCGATTTTCGCACAATGCTTGGAGCAGAAAAGCTATCTGCTCTTTAGCGTAGCGGTTTTCGTCGCCGCCTTGACCGCGTTTTACACGTTCCGTTTGTTCTTCATCGTTTTCTTCGGCAAGGAAAAATCCGACCACGCCAAGCACGCGCACGAATCGTCGCCTGTGATCACTTTGCCGTTGATCGCGTTGGCAATTTTCGCGGCCGTCGGCGGTTTTATCGGCATCGTGAACAATTACGGTTCGCAATTTATCGCCGACCACGAAACGCTTTCCATCGCGCAACAATTGCTGGAGCCGTTGAAAACTCCCATCCCGATGTTCATCGGCATCGGCGTGGCGCTCGCTGGAATTTTCCTGGCGTTCATGCTCTACAAAAATGCCACCACCGATCCGCTGCCCGCCAAGCTCGGCGGCCTGGCGACGGCAATGAAAAACAAGTTTTACTTCGACGAGCTTTACGAGGCCACGTTCATCCGCGCGCACGATTTCATCGCGGCGGTGGCCGACTGGATTGACCGCTGGATTTTGGAAGGCGCGATCATCGGCGCGATTCGCGGCGGCACGGATTTGACCGGCCGCGCGTTGCGCCTCGCGCAAACCGGCAACCTCCAGACCTACGCCTTCCTGTTCGTGATCGGCGTGGCGCTGTTGCTCTATTTCGTTTTGGGAAAATAAAATGTCCATACTGACTTACATCGCAGGTTGGCCGATTCTGGCGGCATTGTTGCTGATTTTTGTGCCGCGCAACTACCGCGTCATCATCCGCGCCATCGCCGTGCTGGCCACGCTCATCTCGGCGGTGCTGGCGGTGAAAATGTTTTGCCAATACGCCGGCGCGTCGGTGGATGCGGACGGATACCGTTTTGTCCAACAAATCCCGTGGGTCGAGTCCCTCGGCATCAGCTATCACGTCGGGGTGGACGGCTTGAACGTCGGCCTGATTTTGATGGGCGCGATTGTCGCGTTCGCCGCCGCGCTGTGCTCGTGGGAAATCCAGACGCGCGAAAAGGAATTTTACATTCTGCTGCTCGTGATGAGTGGCGGCATTCTCGGTGCGTTTGCGTCCCTGGATTTGTTCTTCTTTTATTTCCTGCACGAACTCGCGCTGGTGCCGACCTTCATCATGATCGGCGTCTGGGGTCGCGGCGAAAAGAAGAACTACGCGACCTTCCAGATCACGCTGTATTTGAGCATCGGTGCGCTCATCGCACTCATCGGCCTCATCGCGCTCTATTTGCAATCCGGCGCGCACACATTCGACATCCCGAAAATCATTGAGCATGCGAAATTGAATCCGCTCGCGGTCAACGCGCAGAATTTCATCTTCCCGCTGTTGTTGTTTGGATTCGGCATTTTGGTTTCGCTCTGGCCGTTTCATTCGTGGGCACCGCTTGCCTATGCTGTCGCGCCGTCACCCACCTCGATGCTGCACGCCGGCGTGCTGAAAAAATTTGGCCTCTACGGTTTGATCCGCATTGCGCTGCCGCTGCTGCCGCAAGCCGCGCAAAGCTGGGCGCACGTCATCGCGTGGCTCTGCGTCGGCAACATTTTGTATGTCGGCTGGGTCGCGATGCGGCAAAAAGATTTGAACCTGCTGATCGGTAATTCCAGCGTCGCGCACATGGGCTTTATTTTCCTTGGCATCGCGAGCCTGAACCTCATCGGCGTGACCGGCGCGGTGCTGATCATGATTGCGCACGGTTTTCTCGCGGCGCTGACGTTCGCGTTGAGCGGCTACATTTATCAGCAGACCGGCACGCTCGAAATAAGCAAGCTAGGCGGCCTTTGCCGCAAGCTGCCTTTCATCGGCACGGCGCTGCTGATGGCGGCAATGGCCGGCTGCGGATTGCCCGGCTTTGCGAATTTCGTCGGCGAAGTCTCGGTGTTCTTCGGCGCGTGGAAAGCTTTCCCGTTCATCACGGTGCTTGCGCTTTGGGGCGGCCTGGTCATCGGCGGCATCTACATGACGCGCGCCGTCCGCAACATCCTGCACGGCCCGCTGCCGGAAAAATGGGGTTCACTCGCCGATGCGAACTTGTGGCGCAAACTGCCTTACGCGCTGTTGTTGGCGAGCCTGCTGGTGTTCGGCTTTTTGCCGAAACTGCTCACGGAAAAAATCAATCCTGACGCGCAGAAAATTGTCGCCATGGCAACTGGTAGCACAGCCGTCCCGGCTGTCGTCGTTGGCGTCGCGCCAATGACTGCTTCGTCCGGCGCGACGCCGGCCGATGCACGCGAGACGCGTGCGCTCCCCGCAAATTTTGTTGCGCAAAACAAATGAATTCCTCCCTGATAATGCTTGAAGTTTCGGTGATCGGCCTCGGCCTTGTGCTGATGCTGGCGGATTTGTTCGTGCCCGCCGAACGCCGGCGTTTCATCGGTTACGCGGCCATCGCGGCTTTGGGCGTGCTGCTGTTGACGAGCTTTAGCGGTGACGGCAGTTGCAGCCAGTTCGGCCTGGCATTCCACGGCATGTTCGTCAACGACGCGTTGTCGCTGTTCTTCAAGCGACTGTTCATCATCGCGGCGATGCTGGTGTTGTTCATGGCAGCCGAATTTTCCGACCGCCTCGCGGAAGGCAGCGTGGCGGAATATTATTCGCTCATCGTTTTTGCGCTCGCGGGAATGTTGTTCGCCGCGTCGTCCAACGATTTCACGATGCTGTTCGTGTCCATCGAACTCATCACGATCACGTTTTACATCCTCGTCAGTTTCCAGCGCGGCAAACTCCAGTCGCTCGAAGCCGGCGTGAAATATCTGATTCTCGGCGCGCTGTCGTCCGCGTTCATGGTGTTCGGCATCGCGCTGATCTGGGGAACGACCGGCGAATTGAACTTCAACAGCCTGGCACATTTCCTCGCCCAAAATCCGGAGATTGCCAACAGCCAAATCTTCTTGCTCGGTGTGCTTTTGGTTTTGGTCGGGCTGGGATTCAAGATTGCCGCGTTCCCGTTTCAGATTTGGGCACCGGACGTTTATCAAGGCGCGCCGACGCCGACGACCGCGTTTCTGGCCATCGGCTCCAAGGCGGCCGGATTTGTTTTGCTCCTGCGCGTGCTCTTCACCGCCGTTCCGAGCGTGACGAATTCCCACAAGTTCGCAAATCTGCTTATCGTCATTTCCGGCATCACGATTCTTTACGGCAATCTCTGCGCGATTCCGCAGCGCAATCTGAAACGCCTGATGGGCTATTCCAGCATCGCCCACGCCGGCTATTTGCTGCTCGGGGTCGCGGCGTTGAACGCGAGCGGACAGTCGGCGCTGATGTATTATCTCGCCGGCTATGTGTTCACAGTGATGGCGGGCTTTTTTGTGATCACGCTGGTGATGCGGCATCTGAAGACGGAAGACATTTCCGGCCTGGCCGGCTTGAACCAGCGTTCGCCGCTGCTTGCCGCCACGCTGACCATTGCGATGGTTTCGCTCGCCGGTATTCCGCCGCTGGCGGGCTTCTTCGGAAAATTTCTGCTGTTCAAAGCGGTGATTGAAGCCGCGCAAACCACGGGTAATCATGGTTACTATTGCCTCGTGTTCACGGCGCTGGCGGGCGTGATCATCTCGCTCTATTATTATTTCGGCGTCATCCGTGCGATTTACTGGAGCAAGGATGCGGCGGACTTGTCACCGATTACACTTTCCAGTCCGGCCAAATTTTCCGTCGCCGTCTGCATTGCGGGAATGTTCTGGCTCGGCTTGTTTCCCAACACGGTGCTGGGGCTGGCGGATGAAGCGGCGAAGGTTTTTGGGTTGTAGTTCTGGCGGGGCAGATTTCCAGCCGGCCCTGCTTTTCTGCTTGTTTCCAAAGGTCGGTAGTGAACATTGATGGCCGCTATGCCTGTTCCTGCCGCTCACAATTTTTCCCAAAGGCTGCGTGCCGGGCTTGCCGGACGTTCGTGGACATTCTGGCTGAGTTGCATCGGGCTGGCGGCTCTATTTCTCCTGCTGCGTTGGAATAATTTCAATGCCCCGTTGATTCGGGATGAGGGGGAATACGCCTACTCCGCGCAAATCCTGAAACAGGGCATCGCGCCGTATGACCATGCTTTCATTCAAAAGCCGCCGATGGTGATTTACAGCTATTTTCTGGCGGATTGGCTGATGCCGGATATTTTTTGGTCGCCGCGATTGCTGGCATGCGGGTTTGTCGCGCTGGCGACTTTGCTGCTGGGCTGCATCGCGCGGCTGGAATTTGGCGAAGGGTTTGCCTGGCCTGTGATGTGGCTGGTCACACCGATGATTTTACTGCCGGGCATCGGACAATTCACCGCCAACACGGAAATGTTCATGCTGCTGCCATTGACCGGGACCTTTGCGGTCTATTGTTACAGCCGGAAAAATGGTCTTCACCCACAACATTGGTTTTGGGCCGGACTGATGGGCGCGACGACCCTGCTTTATAAATACACGGCGTTGCCGGTGCTGGGATTCATGTTTCTGGCATGGTTGGTGGAGACTTGGCGGACGACCCGCGATGCCAGGTTTCTAATCCGCTGCTGTGCGGCGCTTGTTCTTGGAGGGATTATCGCAACTGTGTCAGAACTGGGATTTTTTCTGGCGCACGACGGCGGCGCAACCCTGTGGGATTGCACGGTGAGGTTCAACCGCGATTATGTCGCGTCGAATAATTTTAGCTTTCTGGCCATGTGGCAAAGGCTGAAAGCCCTTGGCGCGGACTGGTGGTTTCTCTGCCTGCCAGGGCTGGGAGTCTTTTGCCAGATGACACGCCGGCTTTGGTTCTGGGTGGCAACGCTGGCGTGCGCCGTGGTGTCCACGGGCGCGAGTTCTTTTGAACATTATTACATTGTTTTAATGCCGTTTGGGGCGCTGCTGGCGGCGGTCGGGGTTAATAATCTGTCAATGATTTTGTCGAAGCGAGCGCCAGCGGCGGCGGTCAAAATAAAAAACGGGATTTTATTTTTGGCGGTTTTCATGTTGTTCCTGCCCGATGCGCCATGGCTGTCGTTGTCACCGGAAGCTTTTGCGGCGGCAAAATTAAGCCGGAGATCAGTTTTCATTGAATCGCTGGCCGTCGGCAGGCGCGTCGCGGAATTAAGTTCGCCGCAGGATTTTGTCTGGGTGGCGGCTTCTGAACCGCAAATTCTGTGTTACGCAAAACGCCAAAGCCCGACGCGGTTCATCACGGTTTATGCGCTGACGATCCCGAACGCGAAGCTGGACGACTATCAGGCGCAAGCCATCCGGGAAGTGCAGGCGCATCCGCCGGAATTGATCGTCTGGGCGCAAAGCTGGTTGCAGGAAACACCGCAACCTTCCCCCTGCCTGATTTTTCTCAATCAAACCCTGGCGCAGGATTACGAGCGCGTCGGCGGTTATGTTCTGGCGGGCAAGGACAGCCGCTGGGTTGAACCTTTGCCGGATGAAGAGTTGCCGGCTGCCAGTGTGGTTTTATTCAAGCGCAAACATTCAACCCAGCCAGCGCCGGGATCATGACTTTGTGGAGCAGGCTTCGAGACTGCCCGCTTCACACCGTCCGCATCTGCACAGCGTCCACGATTTCGGTGCCGACGGAAATCGCGCCGATGATAACCACGGTGTCGCCTTTGTGCAGGTGGTCTTGTCCGGTCAACATCCGCAATCCGCTTTCAATCGTGTTCTGCGGTTCGATGAAGTCAAATTCCATGACGAACGGTGTGACGCCCCAGTTCAAGGTGAGTTCGTTCGCGGTCTTTTGATTGTCGCAGATCGCAAAAATCGGCGAATAACGGGGCCGCATCCACGCGACATACGCCGCCATGTGGCCGTGCCGGGTGAAGGCCAGAATCGCGGCGGCCTTGAGTTCGTTGGCCATCACGACGGCGCTTTTCACCAGCTTTTGCCGCGCGCTGGTCAGTTCGGCGGCGTCATGAAATTGCGCGCTGCCGCTGCGTTCGATGCGCGTGGCGATCTTGTCAAACACCTCGATGCACTTGAGCGGATATTTGCCGACGGTGGTTTCGCCGCTCAACATGATGGCGTCCGTCTCCTCAAAAATCGCGTTGGCCACGTCGGTGACTTCCGCGCGTGTCGGCATCGGCGCTTCAATCATGCTTTCGAGCATGTGCGTGGCGACGATGACGGGGCGCCCGATGCGCAGGCAGGTCTTGACGATGCGCCGCTGGACGATGGGCAGTTCTTCATACGGAATTTCAATCCCCAGATCGCCGCGCGCCACCATGATGCCGTCAGACTCGCGCACGATGGATTCCAGATTTTTAATCGCCTCCTGGTCTTCAATCTTGGCGATGACGAGCGGATGCGGTTTGCCGGCTTCAAACATTTCCTTGAGTTGAAGCAGGTCGCGGGACTCGCGCACGAATGAAAGCGCGATGAAATCCACGTTCAATTCCAAGCCGAGTTTTACGTCCTTGATGTCCTTGGCGGTGAGCGCGGGCAGGCTGACTTTGACGCCGGGCAGATTGATGTGACGCCGGCTGCCAAGCTTGCCTTCGGTCAAAACTTCGCACTCCACCTTGTTGCCGTTTTTGGCGAGGACTTTCATCTGAATGGTGCCGTTGTCTATCAGCACCACGTCGCCGACGCTGATGTCGTTGATGAAATTTTCGTAGTTCACGTCCACGGAATGCTGTTCCAAGTCGCGTTCACCGCGCACGGTGAGCGTGAATTTCTGGCCGGGCTGCAAATCCAGCGGCACGCTCAAGTCGCCCGTGCGGATGGCCGGGCCTTGCGTGTCCATGAGGATGCCGGCGTGGCGATCGCGCTTTGCAGACTCGGCGCGGATGTCCGCAAACACGCGGCGCACCCAGTCGTGCGGCGCGTGCGACATATTGAGGCGGAAAATGTTGACGCCCGCATCCATCAGCCTGCCGATCATGTCGGCGGAATCGGTGGCGGGGCCGAGCGTGGAAACGATTTTTGTCCGGCGAATTTGTCCTTGTCGCATGGTTAGAAAATAATGGCGTTTCCGGCGATGGAAAGTTTTTTAATCCGTGCCGCGCGATAAATCCGGCTTGCCATCAGCGCAAAAAATGCCATAATGACTGTTCAAATTGACTTAATTTTATGGCAGACGTTGCAAACAAATATCCCGAAAGCGTGGCGGGCAAATACTACGTGGACAACCAGTGCATTGACTGCGACCTCTGTCGCGAAACGGCGCCGGACAATTTCAAGCGCAACGACGACGGCGGATACTCCTTCGTCTATAAACAGCCTGCCACGCCCGACGAGGAAGCGCGCTGCAAGGAAGCCAAGGAGGGCTGCCCGGTCGAAGCCATTGGCGACAACGGCTGATTTTCAAACCAAATTAAAAGGTGCGAAGTTTTTTCTTCGCGCCTTTGCGCTTTAAAGTGGGTCGTTAATCAATTCCATTTTCACGCCATTTTCACTCCTTGCGAAAAAGTCAGTTAAGGTTCATGTTTCACCCATGCAATTGACATTGCCAGAAACCGTCGGGATGGCGCTCTCGCCGCGCAAGCCTGCCTTGCATCTGGCGATTGGATTGTTTGTCTCCGAGGAGGTGACGCTCGGCCAGGCGGCGGAAATCGCCGGGCTGCCGCAGGCGGTGTTCCAGAAAGAACTCGGCGCGCGGCACATTTCCATGCACTACGGCCTGGCTGAACTGGCCGAGGATTTGAAGGCGGTTGAATCCTTCCGTCGCTGATGATTGTCGTCTCGGACACCTCGCCCATCACGGCTTTGCTGGCCGTGGAGCAGGCGGATTTATTGAAACAACTTTTCGGAGAGGCAGTCATTCCCAACGCGGTTGAAACTGAATTGCTGCGGATGCATCCGGTGCTGCCAGCATGGCTGCGCGTCCAATCGCTGCAAAATTTTGCGAAGGCAAATGTTTATGCGTTCAGCGTGGATCGCGGCGAGGCCGAGGCGATTGCGCTGGCCGAGGAACTGCATGCCGACCATCTGTTGATCGACGAACGCAAAGGCCGGCGGCTCGCGCAACGTCAGGGTCTGGCGGTCTTGGGATTGCTCGGCGTGGTGCTGCTGGCCAGACGCGCAAAATTAATTTCTTCCGCGAGAGAATTGCTGAAAGAACTGGATGACAAAGCGGGGATTTATCTGGCCGATGAATTGAAGGACGCAGCCTTGAAAACTGTTGGTGAATGAAATCCGCCCGCCAAAATCTTCACAGCGACAACGGCTGACCGTTCGCCCGACAATTTTCAAAAGACAACCCCGCTGGAATTTTCCGGCGGGGTTTTTGTTTGGGATGAAACAGCGAAAATTAACTAACGGACAAAAGTTGAGCCACGACGCGAAAAACGGCAAGCGTCAAATCGCGTGCGATGATGCGAAAAGAGCGGAATACCCGCCGTTGGCTCCAGTGCTGTGTTAGGCATCAGGCTCGTATCTTCAAAATTCGTAATCCCCAAAAAATATATCCACAAGCAACCAGTGCAAGCAGTGCCAGCAAACCAAAAAACTCCCAATTGCTCAAGCGAAGCCCGAGAACGATAATAATAACTTCGCTGCCCGGATGTCCCAGCAATACGGCAAACCACCGGGCCGTCATCCAGCCCAAAATGAGCGCAGTCGAAAAGGCGACAGCACCAATTGCGGCCCGTGCCCATCCTGGCGCGTGGAAAAGAAACAGACATGGTAATACTCCGAAGAAATACGCTAACAAGAAAAGGGCTTGGAAAAACCCAAGATGTTCATGCGATAGGAGTGGCTTCACAAACTGAATGTATGCACCGATGTAAACAGCGGTGCAGGCTGCCGTGAGCAGCACCACTTTTTCTGTGCTTCGTTTCATAGAATTATTGCGAACAAGAATTTTCAAGCCCCCGTTGAAACAGCCGCCTCTATCGGCAAAGAAACGCGGACGATGCCGGACGGCGACGGGACAATCTCCAGCTTGCCGTGGTGGTTCTCTATGATTTTTTGCGTGACGGCCAGGCCAAGTCCCAGGCCGACGTTGCGCGTGGTGTAAAAGGGCGCGGGGATTTTTTTGGCCGCGTCGGCGCTGAAACCAGTGCCGTTGTCCTGCACCTCTATGGTCAGTTCGCGTTCGCCGCCGGCTCCGGCGGTCTGGAACTTTACGCCGACCTGCGGAGACTTCGGGTTGGCCTGCAGCGCATTCAACATGATTTCCGAAAGCGCGTGCTTCAACGCCGCGCGATCACCGGTGACGATGAACGGCTTGCCGCTGTTCTCCATCTTCAACTGCGCACCGGAGGCGGGCTGCTGCCGCATCGCCTCCTGATAAGCCTCCTCAATCACCTTTTCAATCGGGAACGCCTGCTGCTCAATCTGGCCGTCGCGCGCGAGGAAGCGCATCTGGTTGATGAGGCGGGTGACGCGCTTGACGCCTTCGCCCATCGCGTGGTCGAGCGACTCGCGGAATTCGGCGTCGCCAAATTTTTCGGCGAGCAACTGCTGGTGCGTCGAGAGCGGCACCATGGCGTTGCCGATTTCGTGCGCCAGGCGGTCGGCCATCGTGCGGACGAGCCGCAGATTGGCAGTCTCGACCTCCAGCTTGCCCAACTGTTCGCTCTGGGTGAGGTCGTCGGCGGTAAGCAGCGCGGAAGTGGGCAGCGCGGAATTGCCGCGCTGGAAGGGCACGACGGAGATTTTGAAAATCGTTCCCGGATGATTTTCCGGCTCGAAACGGAACGGTTCCAGCGCCGAGCCGGTTTTCAACACCTGGTAAATTTTCGCGCCGAGCTGCTGCGGCAGGTCGCTGAATTCCAGTCCGCCGGTGCGCTCGTTTTTCCGCCCGAAATGGCGGCGCGCGGACTTGTTGGCGTGCAGCACCTTCAGGTCGCGCCCGACGACGATGCACGCGCTGCTCAATTCGCGCAGCACGTCGGCCATCATCTCGTGGTTGCCGGCAAGCTGGTCGTGCAGCCAGATGTTGCGCAGCGCGAGGCCGACCTGTTCGAGCAGATGGAAAATCAGCTCCAGTTCCACGTTCACCAGCGGTTCGCCGGTGACGCGGCCATCGAACACGGCCACGCCCACGATGGAATCGCGGTCCAGGATCGGCACGGCGACCTGCGCGCCGAGCAGTTCAAATTCCTTCTGCGCCTCGCCGTCGGCGCGGGCCTCGTCGCTGTCGCGGCGCAAAATGCGGCCGAGCCGGGAGACCTGGGCGCCGATGCCGGAGTCGAGCGAGAGTTCAAAATGTTCGAGCAGGCCGGAGGCCAGCCCGATGGCCGACACGGAGCGCAGCCGGCGGGTGTCGCCCTGCGTCAAAACCTCGGTCAGCGGCCTAAAGGGACGATTGAGGAAAATGGCGGCGCGATTGACGCTCAAAATTTCGCGCAGGAACAACAGAAATTGCTTCAACATCGCTTCCGCGTCGAGCGAGTGCGTGAGGATGGACGAAAAATCGCGGAGCACGTCGAGGGTTTGTGACGTGTTGGCGGAGCGGCTGGCGGCGTCGGGATCGGTGGCCGAACGCGCAAAAATCGCCGTGTTTCCGACCGGGACGCTTGGCGTCAGCCGGGGTGTGACGGGCTGGTTGGTGAGCCGTTCCAAAACGGAATTCAGGAGCCGGTTGCGGATCGGCTTGGTGAGAATGTGCGTGACGCCGCGCAAAAAGGCTTCCTCCTCCCAGTCCGACTGCGTATTGGAGGTGTAGGCGATGATGGGCGTTTTGGCGTCGCGCCGGCGGAGACGTTCAATGACCCAGACGCTTTCGACGCCGAGCAAATCCGCGTCCAGAATGCAAACACTCGCCAGTCCATGAACCAGCAACGGCTCGCCTTCCTCGACATTGAGACGGTGGACGACGCGGTATTCCTCCGCGTCCAGGGCCACGCGGACGGCCTCGGCAAAGTCAGGGTGAGGCGATAAAACGAGAATCGTTTTCATTTTGACCCTGAAATAGTGCGGCACTTATTGAATACGGCCATTGGCATTTTATATTCCACGAACCGATGCCAAACGTCAATGCAAACTTCCAACTATCCGGCAAAAATTTCAGCCGCTGGCGAGAAGTTTGTCCCAGAGATTTTCGTTGAGCAGCGCGCGCTTTAAAAAATCCGTCTCCTCGCCCGGCGCATCGGCGGCGCGCTCCGGCTTGAGCGGCAGGCGG
>DATCBW010000215.1:0-8039 GCA_036511615.1 Verrucomicrobiia bacterium
TCGTTGACGGCATCAATGCCGTGGTTGGCGAACGCGTCGTCACGTTCGCCGAGGTGCAGGATTACACACATCTGGCTGCCGAGGCCCTTGCCCGCCAATATGCCGGACAGCCGGATGTCTTCCAGCAGAAGCTCGACGCCGCGCTCAACGACGGCCTCGAACAACTCGTCGAGCGCGACCTGATCCTGCACAGTTTTGACACCGATGGCTACAAGCTGCCGGACAGCGCGGTGGACGATCTGATGGCGGAGCGCATCCGAAAAGGTGGCGACCGCGTGACGCTGATGAAAACCCTGCAGGCGGAAGGCATGACCTATGAGCAGTTCCGCAGGCAGGTGCGCGAGCAATACATTGAGTCCGCCATGCGCAACCTGAACATCCAGCGCGAAATCATCATCTCGCCCTACAAGGTTGAAAACTATTACGAAACGCACCTTACCGATTTCAACGTGGACGACCAGGTCAAACTGCGCATGATTGTGCTGAACAAAACCTCCGCCGTCGACACCAACGCGCTGGCGCTCGCCCGTGAAATCATCACCAGCATCAAGGGAGGCGCGTCGTTTGCGCAGATGGCCACCGTTTATTCGCAAGGTTCGCAGCAGCAGCAGGGCGGCGAATGGGGCTGGTATAAAACCTCCGAGCTGCGCAAGGAGTTTGGCAACGCCGCCCAGACGCTCAAGCCCGGCCAGATGAGCGATCCGATTGACACGCCCGACGCCGTCTATCTCATGCTCCTGGAGGACAAAATGGCCGCGCACGCCAAGCCGCTGGCCGACGTCCGCGCCGACATCGAGAAAACGCTCCGCGTGCAGCAGCAGTCCCAGTTGGAAAAACAGTGGATTGACGGCCTGAAGAAAAAAACCTTCATCCGTTACTTCAAATGACGGCCGTGTCGCGCGACACGAAGAATTGGATTGGCATTGCTCTTGGCGACATCACCGGCGTGGGACCCGAAGTCGCCCTCAAAGCCGTCGCCGCCGAAACCGCCGCTGATGAAACCAAATACCTCCTCATCGGCGATGACAATTGCGTCCGCAGTCTGAACTCCTCGTCCGGCCTGAACCTGCCGCTGAAAATTTTTTCCGGTTACGGCGACAGCGGAAAATTTTTCATCCACAGTCCGCTGGCAGAACCATTGCCGCCTAATCTGCCCGCCGGGTTGCCGCTGGCCGCCAACGCCGCCGTCGCCGCGCTGCGCGATGGCGCACAACGCTGTTTGCGCGGCGAACTGGACGCGCTCGTCACCGCGCCGGTCAACAAGGAATCCATCATCCGCGCCGGACATAAAAATTTTACCGGACAGACGGGTTATCTCTCCGCGCTCGCCGGCACCGACCGCACGGCGATGATGCTGCTCGGCACCGACGAGCGCGGACGCTGGCTGCGCGTGGCGCTCGCCACCGTTCATATATCAATCAAGTCCGTCCCCGAAAAATTGACGGCGGAAAAAATCACGCTTGCCGTCGAACTCGCCGCGCAGTCCTGCCGCGACCTCGGTTTGCCGCGCGCGAAAATCGCCGTGGCCGGTCTGAATCCGCACGCAGGCGAAGGCGGGGAATTTGGCGATGAAGAAATCACGAGGATCGCGCCGGCTGTTCAAGCGATGCAGAAACGCGGCTTCGATGTTGTCGGCCCGTTGAGCGGCGACACGATTTTTCACTTTGCGCTGCAAGGGGATTTTGACGTAGTCGTGGCGATGTATCACGACCAGGGGCTTGCTCCGCTGAAAGCCGTTGCGTTCGACACGGGTGTGAACTGGACGCTTGGCCTGCCGTTCATCCGCACCTCGCCCGATCATGGCACCGCCTACGACATCGCGGGCAAAGGCATCGCCAATCCAGGCAGCATGATTGCGGCGATTAGATTGGCGAAGCAGTTGGCGGCCAATAAAAAGTAGCAGCCGACGTGAGGAGGTTCTGAATTTAGAGAATTAATTTTGAGCCTCGTTACCTCGGCTGCTACCAAAATTCATCCAATCAACTCGCGCACTTTCGCGCCGATGTCGCCGTTTTTCATCAGCGATTCACCGACGAGCACCGCGCTCGCGTCCACCTTCCACAACCGTTCCACGTCGGCGCGCGTGTGAATGCCGCTTTCCGCCACCAGCATCAACGTCTTTCGCGCTGCGGGTGAGATGAGCATTCGGGACGACAACCGTTCCGTGGTTGCCAGGTCCACCTTGAAGGTTTTCAAGTCGCGGTTGTTCACGCCGATGATTTCCGGGGTGACATTCAAGGCGCGTTCCAGTTCCTCCTCGTCGTGGATTTCCACGAGCGCGGCCAGCCCGGCTTCGACGGTGAGCGAATGGAATTTTGCCAGTTGCTCGTCGGTCAGGATGGCGGCGATGAGCAGGATGGCGTCCGCGCCCCATTCGATGGCTTCGAGAATCTGGCGTTCATCAATGATGAAATCCTTGCGCAACAGCGGCAGCTTCACGGCGGCGCGGATCTGGCGGAGATGATCCAGCGAACCTTGGAAAAATTTTTCGTCGGTCAGAACAGAAAGGCAAGTTGCGCCCGCCGCCTCGTATTCCTTCGCGATGCGGATGGGATCAAAGTTTTCACAAATCACGCCGGCGGAGGGCGACGCCTTTTTTACTTCGGCGATCAAGGCTGGGCCGCGCACCCGCGCCTTTTTTATTGCAGCGATGAAATCCCGCCGCTCGCCGTGTTCCAGCAACGCATCGCGCAAATCGCCGGCGGCAATGAGACGTGCAGGCAGTCGCGCGACTTCGCGTTTCTTTTGTTCAACAATTTCGTCGAGAATGTTCATTTTCTAATTGCGGCAAAAAAACACAAAAATCGCAAAGAAAAATATGTGCCAATTTCGCTTCTAGCGGCTATTCCTCATCATCCTTCACGCCCTGCATCCGCTTGAGCGGGCAGCCGGCGCGCAGCCAGGCGTTGACGAACGGATCCAGCGCGCCGTCCATCACGGCCTGCACGTCGCTCGTCTGTTCGCCGGTGCGCAAGTCTTTGACCATGCGATACGGCTGGAAAACATAGCTGCGAATCTGGTTGCCCCACGAGATGCTGCCCTTGTCGCCGTAAAAGCGCTCCATCTCGCTTTTCGCCTGATCGAGTTTGAGCGCATAAAGTTTGGAGATCAGCATTTGCATCGCGGTGGCCTCGTTCTGCACCTGGCTGCGCTGCGCCTGCGACGCGGCGACGAGGCCGGTGGGAATGTGCGTCAGACGGACGGCGGTTTCAACCTTGTTCACGTTCTGGCCGCCTTTGCCGCCGGAACGAAACGTGTCGCGCAAAATTTCCGTTTTGGGAATCACGATGTCGGTCTCCAGCAAGTCGCTCAATTCCGCGACGGTGTCCACGCTGGAAAAACTCGTGTGCCGGCGCTTGTTGGAATCAAACGGCGAGATGCGCACCAGCCGATGCACGCCGCGTTCCGCCTTGCAGAAACCGTAGGCGTTCTCGCCCTCGACGCGGAAAGTCACGCTTTTCAAACCGGCGGAATCGCCGGCGAGCGCGTCGGTGATTTCCCATTTCCAGCCGCGCAAATCAAACCAGCGGCCATACATGCGCGAGAGCATTTCCGCCCAGTCCTGCGCCTCGGTGCCGCCGGCACCGGCGTTGATGGTGAAGATGCAGTTGCACTTGTCGTGCGGGCCGTTGAGAAAAGTCTTCAACTCAAACGTGTCGAGGTCGGCGAACAGCTTGTTCAAGTCCGTTGTCATTTCGGCTTCGAGCTTCAACTGCGCCGTTTCCGGCTCGGCCTGGGCGAGTTCAAGCATGACCTGCAAATCTTCAACCTGTTTGCCGAAACGCGCGAGCGGATCAAGTTTGCCGCGGATGTTGTTGGTTTCGCTGATGACCTTTTGCGCGGCCTCCTGGTTGTTCCAAAATGTTTCGCCGGCCATCTGCGCCTCCAGTTCGGCGAGGCGCTGGTTCAATCTGAGCACGTCAAAGAAACCTCCGCAGGTGCGTAAGCTTGTCGGCGGCAATCGAGATTTGCGGTTTGACGATGTCGAACATCGGGAAAGAATAGCCGAACTTGGATGGCGAATGGAAGATGGAAAATGGCCGAAACTGAAATTCATCCTCAATTCTCCATCTTCCATCTTCAAAGCTCGTCCTCGCGCTCGGCGTAGAAAAGCTGGAACGCGCGGTCGTAATCGGTTTCCGGCACGAAAACTTTTGTGGGCCGGCTCAAATCACCGTCGTCCGGCTCGGCGGCATCAACGAATTTCTGCGTGGCGATGATGCCGTGTTTCTCCAGCATCACCACGAGCATCTCGGCGTTGACGACCGGGCCGGTGTAAAACAATTTCACGCGGGGAATTTAGCCGCAGAAGGACACGGATGAAACACAGATTGCGGGATCGCAAGACGGCTGGTGGTGAGACCGGTTTGGGAAAGAAGCCTTGTTAAAACCCGGTTTTGAAAGAACCTCATATGGCTAGTTGAGCATCCGCACTTCGCGCTGCGGGAAGGGAATGCTGATGTTTTCCCGGCGAAACGCTTCCACCACTGCCAGGTAAATTTCCGCCCGTGCGGGATTAAAATCTTCCACCCGGGTCCACGGTTTGATGGCGATGTTGATGGATGAGTCCGCCAGCATGATGACGCCGACGCGCGGAGCCGGCTCTTTCAAGACACGCGCGTTTTGGGCGAGCACGCCCTGCACCACCAAGATCGCCTGGTTGAGATTGGTGGCGTAGGCGACGCCGACCGACAGGTCGAGCTGCCGGATCTGGCCGTAGTTGTGGAGGATTTCACCGACAATTTTCCGGTTGGGAACCACCACCCGCGACTGGTCGGGATGCAGCAGCGTGGTGCAAAACAGCTCAAGGGTCTTCACCTGGCCTTCCACGCCGGCGATTTCAACATACTCGCCCACGCGAAACGGCTTGGTGAAAATAATCGTCAGTCCGGCCACCAGATTGCCCAGCACGCCTTGCATGGCCAGGCCAATGCCCACGCCCGCCACGCTTATGCCGGCAATCATCGGCGCGATGGGCACGCCGCATTTGTCGAGGGCGACCACCAGCGTCAGCCCAAACACCAGCAGCCGGACGAGGCGCGTCGCCAGCATGCAGAGCGGCGGCTCAACATTCTTCCGTTCCATCCAGCCCTTCAACGCGCGGCCAAGCCACCACGCGATGATCACGCCGATGACCAGAATGATCAGCGCCCCGACAATTTGAAATCCATAATCCGTCAGGAAATCAATGACCTTGGTTTTGATTTCGTCAATCGTTTGAATGGTTTTTTCAGTTGGATTATCCATGAGTCACCTCAATTTTGCGGCCATGTTTAAGTGAAATCCGCGTTCTCCGCAATCTTTGAATGACACGCGGCAGAAAAAAGTAAAACGGGTTGCGCAAAGGACACGCTGGTTGCGAAGCGGAATCTTTTTCGTCGTTTTATTCACGTCATTCGCACGAAAAACTGTTCATCGGAATTTATTTATCGTTTTTCAATAAAAAAGACTTGACTAACGGAGTTGGTGGGTTTATTCTTTGCGCCATGAATGCGAATGAAATTTCTGCCAAAAACAATTCTCAAGTGAACCGGATTCGGAAAGTCAGCGTTATTTTTAGAGTCATTTGTTTTGCTGTCTTTGTCCTTTCTTTTCTTTCTGCTATTGGCACATGCGGTGCAATCTTTATCGCCAAAGGTTCGCCGCTCGAATATGAATTTATCGCAACTGTTGGAATGGAAATCTCCGTCGGGATATGGGCTTGGTTTTGTTACAAACTTTTTAATCTATGTTCACTTGGCGATTTATTTACTTCAAAAGTCGTTTTTTATATTCGCCGGATCGGTTACGCATATTTTTTGATGGCGCTTATGAATTTTGTTTCCCGAATTTTTGCAGTGCATTCGGCAACTGCCGGTTTGCCCGCGACAAAAATAGATGTTGAGTGGCAATTGATTGGTTTTGGTTTGCTTGCTGTGCTTGCTGCTTTGATTCCCGGCTTTCTAATTTTATTTATCGCTTGGATCATGGACGAAGGCCGGAAGATTCAAGAGGAACAGGAATTGACCGTTTGACCAGACAACACTTTTCAAATTTATGAATGCGAATGAAATTTCTCCAAAGGCCAATGTTCGGCTAAAGCGAATCAAAATCGTCGGCAGGATTGTCAGATATACATTGCTTGTCTTTTTGTTGTTTTCATTTTGGCTTTTAATTTCCAATTTTCATATTTGGTTAATTTGGTCAAGAATGCCAGTTGGTGCGAATTACGCTTATGCCTGCGCCTGGCTATTGTCTATTTTGGGAAAAATCCTGGTGTGCATTTGGTATTGGAAACTGGCGCAGATTTTTGGCTTTTACGAACGCGGATTGATTTTTTCGTCTGAAATCATTCGACGCATAAAATTCTTGGGACTGTTGTGCGCGATACAATGGATGCTTGGAATTGTTTTTCATATGTTGCTCTCGCATTTTATGTCTCAAGAACATCTAAAGCCTTCGGCTCACGTCGCAGCAGATATTTTTCGCGGCAACTTCTTCTCCTTTGGTTTTAGCGATATGGATTTCGGATTGCTTCTGGCCGGAGTCATAATTGTTTTAGTCGCCTGGATCATGGACGAAGGCCGGAAGATTCAGGAGGAACAGGAACTGACGGTTTAAGTTTATGCCCATCATCGTCAATCTCGACGTGGTTCTCGCGCAGCGCAAAATGCGGCTGAACGATCTGGCCGCCGCCGTGGACATCACGCCGCAAAACCTGTCCATCCTCAAGACCGGCAAGGCCAAGGCCATCCGCTTCTCCACGCTCGAAGCGATCTGCGAAACGCTCGAATGTCAGCCGGGTGAAATCCTGGAATTCCGTCCGGAAACTGCCTCAAAGAAAAAGTAACCGTCGCTGATGAAACTCAACCCGCAAACTTCTTCGCCGAAATGGTGGAGTTGTGTCCGCCGAAACCGAACGAGTTGTTGACGATGACGTTGACATTCATTTCACGCGCGATGTTCGGCACGTAATCCAGATCGCACTCGGGGTCGGGCGTTTGATAATTGATGGTCGGCGGCAGGATGCCGTGTTTGATGGCGAGCGCGCACGCGGCCATTTCCACCGCGCCCGCCGCGCCAAGCATATGGCCGGTCGCGCCTTTGGTGGAGCTGACGGCGAGTTTTTTCGCGTGATCGCCGAAAACGGTTTTGATGGCCTGCGTTTCCGCGATGTCCCCGACTGGCGTGGACGTGCCGTGGGCGTTGATGTAGCTCACGTCTTCAAGGTTCAGTCCGCCGGTCTTCAGCGCCATCTTCATGCAGCGTGCCGCGCCTTCGCCGCCGGGTGACGGCGCGGTGAGATGATGCGCGTCGGCGGTGTTGCCGTAACCGGCGAGTTCGCAATAAATGTTCGCGCCGCGTTTTTTGGCGTGTTCCAGTTCCTCCAGCACGATGACACCCGCGCCTTCGCCCATGACGAAGCCGTCGCGGTCCTTGTCAAACGGGCGTGACGCGTGCTTCGGGTCGTCGTTGCGCGTGCTCATGGCGCGCATTGCGCAGAACCCGGCGATGCCAATAGGAATGACCGCCGCCTCGGAACCGCCGGCGAGCATGGTGTGCGCGTCGCCCATTTTGATGGTGCGCCAGGCTTCGCCGATGGCGTGATTGGCGGTGGCGCAGGCGGAACAAGTGGCGAAATTCGGGCCGCGCAGGTTGAAATACATCGAGATCAGGCCGGACGCCATGTTTGTGATCAGCATCGGAATGGTGAACGGCGACACGCGTCCGGGGCCGCGCTCGTGCAAAATTTTCAACTGGTCGCTCGTCGTCGTCAGGCCGCCGATGCCGGAGCCAAGGAACACGCCGATTTCGTCCACGTTTTCCTTGTCGAGTTCGAGGCCGGAATCCTTCAGCGCCGACCACGCCGCATGAACGCCGAATTGCGAGTAGCGGTCCGTGCGGCGGATTTCCTTGGGCGACGGGAACGCCGGCAGCGGGTCAAAATTTTTCACTTCCCCGGCGATCTGCGTGTCGTAGGGCGATGGATCAAACGCGGAAATCCGGTCAATGCCGCACTGGCCGGAAACGAGGTTTTTCCAGAACGTGTCGAGGTCGTG
>DATCBW010000216.1:0-12145 GCA_036511615.1 Verrucomicrobiia bacterium
TTCCACGCCCGGTGGCGAAACTGTTTTTACTTCGATGTCGTTGAACGGCTGGCTGGAAGGATTCAGATAACTGTGGGACAGGACTGGCAGCCAGGTGTTGCGAAGATAATTGGTGTCCAACTCGAATAGCATCAACTCGCCTTCAAAGGGACGACCGTTGTTGCGCGGCGGGCCGCCGGCCATTGGCGGGCGGTTGTTTTCAGATTGCCCGACAAAAGCGGGAAACGTGATGCCATTGAAATTTTCAAACGGCGGCGGCCCGTTTCCCGGCCGGCGCGAAAAATCCTGGCGGAAAGGATTTGATTCAGCCGGCAGCGACGATGGCACCAGTCTGCCGGTGGCCAGGTCCTGATCAAAAAGCTTAAAGCCGTTCGGCGTTGAGACCATGACTTCAACCCGGCTGAAAACCGGGCGCGGATGGCCGGACTGCCATTGCTGGAAAAGCTTGAGGTGAATTGCTTCGCGGTTGCCATCGTTCAAATCCTCGTCGCGAGGGACGAGCGCCTCGCAGCTTTTAGTCAGCTCGGAGTCGAAGGCGAGGCCGAACAGTTGCGCTTGTTCGTTGATCCCGGTGCGCAGATGTTCCGCTTCCGCACGGCTGATCTGCCCCGTCCAGTGGTATTGCAACACGGAAAGCACCGCGCAGAACCCGGCGAGGAGGCCGACAAAACCCCATTCAATAAAACCTCGTTTTAGGCGGATACGCATGATGTTTTAAAACAATTTTCATCAGAGTGTAACCCCCACAGCCCCGCCGGGTCAACGAACCCGGACGCGACTTAACACTCCTTAACATGACTTCCGGGTTGATCGGGCGTCTATTGATGCAGTGACAAGTCCGATGAACAACAGCATGGACAACCAAGCACAATGAACCTGAAACCATGAAAGACCCGAACACATCCATCTCGCCGGGCTTGATGCCAGTGAAAGTGGCGCAAGCTCCATTCGGAACGTGTATGAATTTTCTTCGCTCCAACCGTCTCGTTTACTTGTATCGAATCCGATTCAAGCGTTTGAAGTGAAAGAAAGCAACAAAACAAACTAAACGAAAGAACAAATCAATGAAACCAACTAAGATAATGACACTATGCGCAATCGCCGCTGCTCTGGCTTTGAGCGCCGTAAACCTGCTGGCGCAGAACGACGGTGGCGGTCCCGGCGGACCGGGTGGCGGCGGACCGGGCGGGTTTGGCGGGCCTGGTGGCATGGGCGGTCCGGGCGGAGGCATGGGCGGTCCGGGGGGCGGAAATTTTGATCCGGCGCAAATGCAGCAATTCATGATGCAGCGCTATCAGGAACAGCTCGGCATCACCAACGACACCGATTGGAATGCCATCCAGCCGCTCGTCCAGAAGGTGACGGATGCCCAGCGTGCCAGCCGGGGTAATATGAGAGGGATGTTCGGCCGCGGCGGTCCGGGCGGTCCGGGCGGCCAAGGTGGTCCTGGTGGTCCTGGTGGTTTTGGCCAGCAATCCGATCCGGCAACCGATGCGCTGCAACAGGCCTTGGATAACAACGCTCCGACTGACCAGATCAAAGACCTGCTGGCAAAATATCGAGCATCGCAAAAGGCGAAACAAGCCACGTTGACCGCCGCCCAAGCCGACCTCCGCCAAGTGCTTTCCGTCCGACAGGAAGCACAGGCGACATTGATGGGGTTACTCAACTGAACTGTTCGTAAATGAGAAGCTGACGTGTTATGACTAAATCCGTCGTCCAAGATTCCCCGTTGAAGCAGTTGCCGGATCGCGTAATGGCGGCCAGACAATTGACTTCGACCGGTGCCAAGGCATCAGCCGACCGGAAGCCTGCCCTTCAAAATGGGGAAGTCAGGCTGCGCCGGCCGGGCGGGGAATGTGGCCTGGAGTTTGCCGCACGTGACGACTTCGGTCTGGACCGTCAGCTTCTCTCTCTTTCCCAGGCCGGCCAGTCGCCGGCAAAGGCATGGCTTGGAGCCTGTCTGAAAAATGGAGCACGGCTGTGTCCAAGACCAGCCGCAGTTCGCCGCAAGATTCGATGCACCAGGAAATCCGGTCATGCTGCGGCTGGCCGGGGACGGCACAGCCGGGCTCCGGGAATTTTCAGACAGGCTTTTAGGTGTTTTGGTTTCCACCGTGGAGACAGCATTTTGAGAACTTCAGACAAACAGCCAGGACAGGAGTTGAAATGAAAACCAGCATGACAATTTTCCTGATTATCGCTGGCGCTTTGGGCCTGTCTTGGCCGGCAGCCGGGCAGTCTGGCATCACCATAGCCGCCATGCGGCAGGGAACCACATCACAAACCGTGCCTGCGGCCTTCACGGCGGCGATTCAGGTAAAGGGCGCCACCGAAGACGATTTGACCATGAATTTTGTCAATGTTCCGCTGGATCAGGTGCTGGCTTATTTGAGCGACGCGGCAGAATTTATCATCGTGCAGGAAACGCAAGTCCACGGCAACGTGACGATCAATGGCACCCACTTGACCAAGGATAAAGCGATAGATTTGCTAAACGGCGAATTAAACCGGAACAACTTTGTCGCCATCCGCAATGGGAGGATGGTGACCATTACGACCAAACGCGACGCTATGATCAGCCGCGTTCCGATCTTGACCGGCAATGACCCGGCCCAGATTCCAAACAACGACACGATTGCCACTTGGATAATTCCCATCCGGTTTATTGAGGCGGGGCAACTGGTTTCAGAATTGTCGCCGTTGGTGTCGCCGCAGTCAATGGTAACGGCAAACACGGAGGCTAATTCAATCATCATCACCGACCGGCAGGCCAACATCCGGCATCTGATGGAAATCATTCAGGCGGTGGATAACAGTGCCAGGGCGGAGACGGAAATCCGCATCTTTTCTCTCAAACACGCCAACCCGGCGGATGTGGTCAACGAATTGAACAGTGTGTTTCCAGGTGCCAGTTCGTCCGACGACCAGTCACCCATTCAATTTATGGGCGGTCCCGGAGGTGCTTTCGGGGGCAGCCCTTTTGGCGACACCGGAACAGCAGCCAGCGGCAGCCAGCAACGACTTCAGAAGGCGACCCAAGTCACCGCCGTGGCCGACGCGCGCATCCAGGCGGTCATCGTGACTGCGCCCAAAAATTTGATGAACGAAATCGCAAGCATGATGGGGGATTTGGACGTTAAATCGGATCGTGACCAGAAAGTTTCCATCTTCCCGTTGCTAAACGGCGATCCACAGCAGGTGGCACAGGTGCTGCAAAGCATGTTCTCGGACGGCAGCACATCGGGTTCCAGCACGGGTTCGTCGCCAAGCAGCGCGCTCCAGACGCGTGCTCAAAACAACACGAGTCAAATGAGCAGCGGCACGACCAGCAGCAGCGGGATTGGCAGCACCGGGAACGGCGGTGGTAGCGGCAGCCAAGGTGGTGGCGGCGGTGGCGGCGGGAGGTGAGCTTTCAAAATCGCGAACACGATTTCAAGGGAACACCCATGACTGCGGCATTTGTCACCGATAAGAATCCCGGCAGTGTCGGAATTTGACGGAGCGCGGCTTGTCTCAAGCCGCAGCGCGTTGGATTGAAAAAGGCGCGTCCTATTTTTCCACAGTTGGCCCATCGGCAAGAGCTGCGAGTTGGGACAACTCGCGCTCCGAATTTCAAATGAGGACAGTGCCGGAATCCACTTTGTTTGAATCCCCTTTGGCTTGCTCCGGACTGGAAAAGCGAATATAGCTGTAAGCATGTCGTTTCTATATTGTATTCAGGTTCCAGGCATGACTCGCAGTTTTTTTGGGGTCTCACAAACCATGGTGCCCGTTCGCGATTAAATTATTCCGGAAATGAGCAAAGCGATTCTTCTGGTCAATCTCGGCTCACCAGACTCGCCGTCGGTGCCGGATGTGCGGCGGTATTTGAACGAGTTTTTGATGGACGGTCGCGTGATTGAGGCGCCGTGGCTGGTGCGGCGGTTCGTGGTTGGAATGATTTTGATCAACCGTCCGAAGGAGTCCGGCCATGCTTATGAAAAAGTCTGGACCAAGGAAGGTTCGCCGCTGGTCGTCACGAGCCGGCACGTGCAGGAGCTTTTGCAAAAGCGCGTCAGCGTGCCGGTGGAACTGGCGATGCGCTACCAAAATCCGTCCATCGAATCCGCCGTGAAAAAACTCGCCGCGAAAGGCGCGAAGGACGTGCTGCTCATCCCGCTGTTTCCGCATTACGCGATGTCCAGCTATGAAACCGCGGTCGTGCGCGTGAAGGAAGTGGCCGCCAAACTCGCGCCGCAGATGAAACTGACGGTGCAGCCGCCGTATTTTGACCAGCCGGATTACATCGCGGCGCTGGTGGCGAGCGCGGCGGATTATCTGAAAAAAGATTACGACCACCTGCTGTTCAGCTTTCACGGCATCCCGGAGCGGCACATCAAAAAGTCGGATGCGACCGGCTGCCATTGTCTCGCCACGCCGAACTGCTGCGAGACGCCCAGCCCGGCGCACACGACCTGTTATCGCGCGCAATGTTTTAAGACGGCGTCGCTGTTCATCGAGAAAGCCGGCGTGCCACCGGGCAAATGGTCGGTGTCCTTCCAGTCGCGGCTCGGCAAAGACCCGTGGCTGAAACCTTACACCGATTACGAACTGCCACGGCTCGCGACCGAGGGAAAAAAGAAGATGCTCGTGATTTGTCCGGCGTTCGTCTCGGATTGCCTGGAGACGATTGAAGAAATCGGCATCCGCGGCTGCGAACAGTTCATCGCCGGAAATGGCCGGGAATTCACGCGGATTCCGTGCATGAACGAGCATCCGGCCTGGATGGACGCGCTGGAAAAGATGTCGGCGAAATTTCTGGCGGGAAAATGAAACGGCTTCCCGTTCGTTTTTGGATTTACGGGCAAAGTTTCACCGCATAATCCAGCCGCCGCCGACGACCAAGTCGTCCTGATAAAAAACCGCCGCCTGGCCGGGCGTGATGGCGCGTTGCGGTGTGTGTAGTTTCACTTTCACCCGATTGTTTTCCAACGGCGAAATGGTCGCTGCCGCGCCGGGATGATTGTAACGGATTTTCGCCGTGACTTCGATTGGCTCGGTTAGTTTGTCGAACGGATGCCAGTTGCAGCGGTCGGCGATAAATTCATCGCGATCCAGCGCGGAATCGTCGCCGACGACGACGCGGTTGTTTTCCGCATCCAATTCCACGACATAGACCGGCTTTGCCGTGGTGATGCCGAGTCCTTTGCGCTGGCCGATGGTGTAAAACGCGATGCCGTCGTGCTGGCCCAAAACATGGCCGTGCAAGTCCACGATGTCGCCGCGCGTCTTTTGCACGAGGTTCGCCGACTGAAGAAAGCCGCCGTAATTGTTGTCTGGCACAAAACAGATTTCCATGCTCTCCTCCTTGTCGGCGGTTTTGAGCTGGCAATGCCGCGCCACTTCACGCGTGTCGCTCTTGGTCATTTCGCCAAGCGGAAAAATTGCGCGTGCAAGCTGATCCTGCCGCAGCGAGAACAGGAAATAACTTTGATCCTTCTTCAAATCCCGTCCGCGCTTGAGCAAGTAACGCCCCGCAAGCTTGGTAGGGACGCGCTGCTGCGCGTCCGGGCTGACCAGCAGGTCAGCCCTACCATTTGTCTCGGGAGTGAATTCAACGCGCGCAAAATGACCCGTCGCGATAAAATCCGCGCCGAGCTGGTCCGCGCGGTCAATCAATCTTCCAAACTTCAAATTCTGATTGCACATCACGCACGGGTTCGGCGTGCGACCGGCCTTGTATTCGTCGGCGAAGTATTGGATGACGTGCTTCTGGAATTCCGCCGCCTCGTCAATGAGGTAATACGGGATGTCGAGCTTGTCACAGACGGAGCGCGCGTCGGTGACGGCCTGCGGGCCGCAGCATTTGTCCTCCGCGCGATTCACGCAATCCTGCGGCCAGAGCTTGAGCGTGATGCCGATGACATCGTAGCCTTGATCGAGCAAAAGCGCCGCCGTCGCCGAGGAATCAACTCCTCCGCTCATGCCGCAGATGACGCGCTGACGCTTTTGCGAATTCACAGAGGGACATTATACAATGCGCGGGCGACGTGTAAAATGGTTTGCGAAGAGGATTAAAAGAATTGCTCAACGGCAGCTTGCCAAAAAACCGATTGTGCCCGACAATAAATCCATGAGCAAGACGCTGCATGAAATCGAAGAGGCGATTGAGACGCTGCCTTTGCCGGAACGTCTCCAGCTTTACAAGGATATGCCGCAATTGATCGGACGCAGCGCCGAAGACCTCGACTGGCAGCGGGTGGGCATCGAAAAATTTTTCGCAGACGATTCGCCGGACGACAACGTCTATGACTCCATTTAAGGTCGGCGATGTGGTCTCGGTGGAATTTCCCTTCTCGGATTTTCAAACTTACAAACGCCGTCCGGGCTTGGTGCTGGTCGCAGGAGAAATGGATTTGCTCATTGCCCGCCTCACCACGCATCCGCCACGCGAACCTTCCGACGTGGCGATGAAACACTGGTCTGAAACCGGTTTGCCGCGCGCTTCAACCATTCGTCTGACGAAACTTGTCACGATTGACCATCGCCTCGTTCATCACAAAATCGGGCGACTGCATCCTGACGATGGCCGGGCGGTCATGCAGGCTTGGCAGCAAACGATAAACACGTTCGCGGCGGAATTATTGAAATAAATCTGATTGCTTGCCACAGACGACGCGCTGACGCTTTTGCGAATTCACAGAAGGACATTATACAATGCGCGGGCGGCGTGTAAAATGGTTGGGCTTTCAGAAATGGAACAACCGCCGGATCAGATTTCTTTGACCCGGCGGTTGGGATGAATTTTTAATGAATCAAGGCCCCGCCAATTTTGCCATTTTTCATGCTTAACGTGAGCAGTTCATCATCGCCGCCATCAGAAAAGGCAACTTTCCATAACGTGACATGATAGCCATGTTGTTTGAGGCCGCCAAGAAAGACAAGATCGTAACCGGTCTTTAATCGCGGTGTAATCTGCACGCATACGGCCTTGAATTGCAATTCCGTGATGCGTTTGAAAGCACTGTCGCCATCGGCAACGAATGTTTGATAATCTTCATCTTTTGTGGCTTGCATAATTTCGGCTGAAAAAGTCCTTTCCTGTGCCGAAGTTTCACCAATCGAACTGTTATTACCGTCGCTAGATAGAGCAACTGTCATAGTTCCTGCCACAAACAATGTTGCTGCGGCAATGCCGAGTGCCAGTTTTAGTTTTGCGTATGTCATAATTTTCAGTGTTGCTTTCACAAGGGTTAATGTTGAAGCTGCGACCGCCGATCCTTTAACAGAAGTTGCAGCAATTGTTACTGACAGTCCAATTGGCGCGGCTTGAACCGAATTCGCCGAAACAACTCCGGCCAGAACGCTAACGGAAAGCGTCACGCCGCGTTTGGTGAAAAACCCGCGCAATTTTTCCACGGCGCGATGCACCCGGCTTTGCGCCGCTGCTTCGGTTATCTTCATCGCCGCCGCAACTTCGCCCAAGTTCTTTTCCTTGAAATAACGCAACACAACGGCCTCGCGGTCTTTTTTTCCCAGCCGTGCCATCGCGTCGTCCAGCAGCGGGGCGAGCTGGTTCCAAACGGACACATCGGTGGATTCTGGAAGGGTGGATTGCATATATGCCTCCTGTTCGCGAAATTGCCGCCGCCGTTCCCCGCGCAGAAAGCTCAATGCCGTCAGACGCGTGGTTTCATAGAGCCAGGCGTCCAGAACCGTGTCCGTGCGCAGGCTGACCGCCTTGCGAGCGAGGATAACAAAGACCGCCTGGGTGATTTCCTCGGCGTGGGCGGCAATGCCGACATGGCGCAGTGCCGCCGAATAGACGAGGTTGATGTGCCGGCGAACCAGTTCGGCAAAAACTTCTTCCGAACCTTGCCGGGCGTAATCTCGCAACAAATCCATGTCGCTGGCATCGTGCATCTGACTATTTATTGCCGATGGCCGCGAAATCAGGCACTAATTTTTCAAATTATTTTGGCGTAGCGAGTTCCGTGCCGCCAACAGCATAGATTCACGGCGCAAAATCTGACGCCGTGAATCTCTCGTCTAGCACGATGTTCCGATACGTTTGTGTCAACACACGAAAGCCGGGCGGTTGAATGGTCATGGATTTCAGACCAAACCGCGCGGGATTTTTGTCAAAAATCACCGTCACTGGCTTGCCGGTATGCGAGGCTTCTTCCCGCGCCGCATTGACTTTCTTCTGAACTTCTTGGATGGATCGTGTTGGCGCGCCGTGAACGGCTTTCAATAATATGGCAGCTTCGGATTCAGTCATTTCCGGGAGTTTGTAACCAATTTTTTGGCGGCTTTGATGCACCAAACCGTCCTGCTTGCCTATCCACACCCAGGCACTTCCTTCCTTCGTGGCGAACGACATTACAAAGCAATCAATACCATCCACGGTTTCGTCCGGTTCCTTGTGCATACCGGACGGCCGCCAACTCTGAGCGGGCAACCACCTACGCAGGGTGATGCCGCCTGGATTTTGCGACGAAATGGCAACATCGTAAAACACGGATGGAAGCATTGCCGTCACACCGCCCGAAACATTTTCAATGCTGCCAAGATTTTCCTGAAGCCCGGTCATTCCGCGAAAAGGAGATTTTTGCTCGGAGTGAACCGGACTACGGCCATCCGGTGCGACGGGAACAGGCGACATTTGATTCTTGAAATAATGTCCGCTGCCATCGGACCACGCGATGGCTTTGTTTGTGAAGTTTGGCGCGACCTGTTCATAGTCCAGCCGGTAAAAATCCGGCCGGCCCAGACGCACGTTGAACGTGCCATTCATTTGGCGCCCGTCGCCGATGTCCTCGACCGTTGTGCCGGAGCTGTCATAGGATTTCATCGCGGCATATTTGGCTAATGTGCGTTCAAAAATTCGCTGCGCTTCGCCATCGCCGCGAATCGCGCTGCCAATCAGCGTGACACCGGCTCCGCCGAACAACAATACGCCGGCAGCCACCGCCACTGCCGTTTTCGCCTTGGTCCATGCCATAATTTTCAATGCTCCTTTGATGAGGGTTAGGGTTGAACCGCTGGCCGCCGCGCCTTTGGCAATCGCCACGGCAGTCACAGATTTTGCCAGCGTCACGGGCGCGGCTTGAACGGAATGGGCGGAAATCATCCCGGCTATGGCCACGCTGGAAAGCGTCACGCCGCGTTTCGTGAAAAATTTCCGTAGTTTTTCCAGCGCGCGGCTCACGCGCATCTTGGCCGCGTCCTCGCTCGCGCCCAGCGCCACGCCGACTTCCGCGAAATTTTTGTTTTCAAAAAACCGAAGCACGAGGGCGTCGTGATCTTTTTTGCCGAGCTTTTCCAGTGCGCCGTCCAGCAGCGGCGCGATTTGCCGCCAGGTTTCCGCCTCCGTTTCGCTTCGGCGCGACAAGTCGTTTTGAGATTGTTCGAGTTGCGATTGCATGAAGGCCTCCTGTTCGCGGTGTTGCCGCCGCCGTTGAATGGTCAGCGCGTTGGCACCAGCGTAGCGCGCCGTGCGGCACAGCCAGCCAGACAAAATGGTTTTGTCACCAAGGGAACCGGCCTTGCGCGCGAGAATGATGAACACCGCCTGCGTGATTTCCTCGGCCAGATGCGGTTCGCGCACCTGCCGCAAGGCCACGGAATAAACGAGGTTGACGTGGCGGGTGACGAGCGCGGCGAACGCCTCCTCGGAATTGCGCCGGGCATATTCCCGCAGCAGGGTCAGGTCGTCATTCGGCATTTCACAGGTATATTTACACCGTCGGGAAAAGGTAACAGTATTTTTTACGCGGCAATTTTATCGTCGTGCTTGCGGCCTGGCTGCGCCTTTCCTGCCGAAATTTGATTGCTGGCAATTTCGCGGTGTAAAAAGTAATTTCATCGGTGTCCAATGTTTCGAAAAATGAAATTCATCAACCTCGCAATTTTCCTGTTGGTTCTCACCGGCAGTGTTGGGTTCGCAAAGACTGAACTGGCCGATTCCCCGCGTCAGATCGTTTCGCTGGATGCCGATTGGAGATTCCACCTGGGCGACATCACCAACGCCATCAATCCCGCCTACGACGACCGTGACTGGCGGCGCGTGGATGTGCCGCATGATTATGTGGTCGAGGGCGCGTTCAGCCCCACCAACCCGTTTCCGCAGCCGGGCGCGCGGGCGGACTGGTATGCGCTGCACGGTTCGCTGCCGTCGCCGCCGGCCGTGTATCGCAAAACGATTTCCATTCCCGCCGACGCGAAGGGCAAACGGCTGTGGCTGGAGTTCGACGGCGTGTTCAGCAACAGTCGCTACTGGCTCAATGGCCGCGAGATTGGCAGCCAATATAGCGGCTACACGAGTTCGCGTTTCGACATCACTGACGTTGTGAAATTCGGCGGCAAAAACGTCCTGACGGTGAGTGTTGACCCGCGTTGGGATGGCTGGTGGTATGAGGGCGGAGGCATCTACCGTCATGTGCGGCTGGTGACGCTCGATCCGGTGCATATCGCGCCCGATGGCGTCTTTGTCGCGCCAAACGTCGCCAGTCCGGGTGACGGTGTCAATACGGACTCGTTGGTCGCAGTGGATACCGACGTGACCAACACCAGCAGCGCCGCCGTCACATCTACGGTGTTGAGTGAAATTCTCGACGCGAAGGGGAAGGTGCTGCTCTCCGGGCAAACGGTTCAACCGCTTGCGGCCGGAGCCGGCGCCAACGTGAAGCAACATTTTTTGATGGCCAACGCCACCCTTTGGTCCCTGGAAAATCCTTATCTCTACCAACTGCGCAGCACCATCAGCGTGTCTGGAAAAGCAGTTGACCGGGTGACCACGAGCTTCGGCGTGCGGCAGGTTCGTTTCGACGCGGACCGGGGATTTTTTCTGAACGGAAAGCACGTCGAAATTCAAGGTGTCAACGCCCATCAGGATCACGCGGGAGTCGGTGTGGCGATGCCCGACCGCCTGATTGAGTGGCGGCTCGAGCGCCTGAAGGAAATGGGCTGCAATGCCATCCGCCTTTCACATAATCCCGTTGCGCCCGTCATGCTTGATGACTGCGACCGCATGGGCATTTTGGTTGTTGCCGAGAACCGCCATCTCGGCGACATGTTCGCGGACCAGACGCCGAAAAATACGCCCGCCGTCGAGCATCGCGACCTCACCGCCCTGGTCATGCGCGACCGCAATCACCCCAGCATCATCCTCTGGTCGCTGTGCAACGAACAATGGATACAAAGCTCGCCGGAAGGCGCGGCGATGGCGCGGGCGATGAAGCAGCGGGTTCACGAGCTTGACCCCACGCGCCTCGTGACGGCGGCGATGAACGGCGGATTCAACAGCACCAATGGTTTCATCAGCGTGCTGGACGTGATTGGCTTCAATTACTACCCCGGCGCGTATGAAAAATTTCATGAGCAATTTCCGACGAAGCCCATGATCGCCACCGAGATCGCCAGCGAGATCGGCACGCGCGGTTTCTATGGAATGGATCACTGGCAAAGCTACTGGGGCGACCGGAATCGCGGCTACGTCGCCGCTTACAGCATCAACGCCGGGCCGGGCGGTCAGGTGGTCGAGAACGCGTGGCCGCCCGTCGCGGAGAAGAAATACATGGCGGGCGCTTTCGTGTGGACGGGTTTTGATTACAAAGGCGAGCCGCGTCCGTTCGGCTGGCCGGTGGTCAATTCGCATTATGGATTCATGGACATCTGCGGATTTCCCAAGGACAGCTATTACTATTACAAGGCGTGGTGGACGGACAAACCCGTGCTGCACCTCTTCCCGCACTGGAACTGGCCGGGCCGTGAAGGCCAGGAGATTCCGGTCTGGGTGCAGAGCAACTGCCAGGAAGTGGAACTCTTTCTCAACGGCGTTTCCCAGGGCAAACAGACGGTGAAGCCTTATCATCATCTCGAATGGAAGGTGAAATATGCACCAGGCAAACTCGTCGCCAAGGGCGTGCGCGACGGCCGGCCGGTGGAAGCCACCGTGGAAACCACCGGCGCTCCCGCCTCGGTTCTTTTGACCCCCGACCGCACCGCGCTCGCCGCGAACAACACCGACCTGGCCGTGGTGACCGTCGCCATCCTCGACGCGCAAGGCCGCATCGTGCCGGTGGCGGACAACAAAATAACTTTCACGCTGACCGGCCCGGCCAAGTTGATCGGCGTGGGCAACGGCGATCCCAGCAGCCAT
>DATCBW010000217.1:0-6157 GCA_036511615.1 Verrucomicrobiia bacterium
CGCGGAGTGTTCGTCGCCGAATTGGGCAAGGAAATCATCGGATTCTGCGATCTCATTCCATCGCGGGACACGGATTCAAATTCAATGGAAACCGGCGAGATTGCCGCGATTTATGTTCAGCCGGAATTCTGGCGCAAAGGCGCAGGCGACACGCTTTGCCGCCGTTCATTCAAGGAAGCCCGCCTTCAAAATTACACCGCAGTGACACTCTGGGTTTTAAGCTCGAACATTGCCGCGCGAAATTTTTACGAGACAATGGGATTCAGACTCGATGGCAAAACCAAAATTGACCAAAGTTTTCAGAATTATGAATTACACGAAGTGCGTTATCGGATTTCTGTTTAGTGCCGCGTTTCATTCCGTTTCTTTCTCCGCCGAGACTTTCCGTGTCGCCGCCTACAACGTCGAAAACTATCTGGACCAGCCGACCGAGACGCGGCACTTCGCCAAATCCGCCGAGGCCAGGGCCAAAGTTCGCGAAAGCATCGAAGCGATGAAGCCTGACGTGATCGCGCTCGAAGAAATGGGGACGACGAACGCGCTGCTGGAATTGCGCGCCTCGCTGAAGGCCGACGGACTGGATTTTCCATTTTGGGAACACGTCAGCGGCGCGGACACGAACATCCACGTCGCCGTCTTGAGCAAATTTCCCATCGTCGCGCGGCATCCGCACACGAACGAAAATTTTCTTCTGGACGGACGCCGTTTTCGCGTCAGCCGCGGCTTTGCCGATGTCGAAGTTCAGGTTGCGACCAATTTCACCTTTACGCTCATCGCCGCTCATTTGAAATCGCGCCGGCCCGTGCCGCAAGCCGACGAGTCGGAACTGCGCTTGCAGGAGGCAAAAGTTTTGCGCGCCATCATTGATGAACACTTCAAAACCAACCCGGACGCCAAGCTGATAGTTCTTGGTGATTTGAACGACCTGAAAAATTCCGACTCCACCAAGGAAATCATCGGACGCGGCAAGTTCAAGCTTACCGACACACGGCCCGCCGAGCGCAACGGCGACAGCGCGCCAAACCCCGTCCCGCGTTTCAATCCCATGAATGTCACTTGGACGTATTATTACGGCGCGGAGGACACCTACAGCCGGATTGATTACATTCTGTTGAGTCCCGCTATGAAACAAAACTGGCTCACGAATGAAACCTACATTCCCACGATTCCCAACTGGGGCGTCGGCTCGGATCACCGGCCAGTTGGCGCCAGCTTCACCACCGGCGAACAGTGAATTGTCGTTTGCACTTCGCCCGATGCGGATTAAATTTCTCCCATGAAAACAAACAACGTGCTGAAAACTTTCCTGTTCGCCGTGATTGCGATTTTCTCCGCCGGTTGCGTGACTCACCGGATTGACTGGAATGCCCGGGTCGGGAGCTACACCTATGATCAGGCGGTCGTGGAACTCGGCCCGCCGGACAAGCAGGCAAAACTGACCGACGGGCGGACGGTGGACGAATGGATTTCGCGTTACAGCAACGGCAGCAGCGTCACCATCGGCACGGGATTTTACGGCAATCCCGGCGGCATCGGCTTTGTGCAGACTGCGGGGCCGGACTACTACGAAAGCAAACTGCGCCTGACCTTCACGACCAACAACGTCCTCGCCGCATGGTCCAAAAATTGAAGATTGAATTTAGAAAATCTTTAGCGGCCCTGACTTTATCGTGTGAATTTGAAGTGGTGGCAGGAGCCGGAATTGAACCGGCGACACAAGGATTTTCAGTCCTCTGCTCTACCGACTGAGCTATCCTGCCAACCCAATGACCCCAAAGAAATTTCCGGCGCATATTGCACTGCCGAGAATCATCGGGCAGCTATTATGCCCGGTTCAAACAAGCTGGCAAGAATATTACGCCGCTTGCTCCAACATTGGATGAGAAAAATTGAGCGGGGAACGATTTTACGGTATTCAACTGGTTGAACCGGATGGCAAGACGCCGGGTCGAATGCGCCGTCGAAGAAAATTATGAAAATTGAATCCAAACAGTTCCATGTCTGCGAAAGCAAAACCATCCAGCTCGGAAAGTGGCCAACCAAGATGAGGCCGTTCTACGCATCAAAGGAATATTACAAAACCATCCTTGACACACACATCAATAAATTAAGCGAACGGCAAAGCTTGCTCTATGCGGACAACCGTTATTCGCTACTGTTGATTTTTCAGGCGATGGACGCCGCCGGCAAGGACGGCGCGATCCGGCACGTCATGTCCGGCGTCAATCCCCACGGCTGCCAGGTGTTCAGCTTCAAGCATCCCAGCGCGACGGATTTGGAACACGATTTTCTCTGGCGCACGACGCGCTGCCTGCCGGAACGCGGACGCATCGGCATTTTCAACCGTTCCTATTAGAAGAAGTCCTCATCGTGCGCGTGCATCCGGAGATTTTGCAGGCGCAGGAACTGCCGGCGGAATCGCTCGACGACAAAAAATTCTGGGAACACCGTTTCCGTTCCATCAACGACCTGGAAAAGCATCTTTATCGCAACGGCACGCGCGTCGTGAAATTCTTCCTGCACCTGTCCAAAGAAGAACAGCGGCGGCGTTTCCTCGCCCGGATTGACGACCCGGAAAAGAATTGGAAATTCAGCCAGGCCGACATCCTGGAACGGAATTTCTGGAAGGATTACATGAAGGCGTATGAAGAATGTTTAACCGCAACGAACACCGACCATGCACCGTGGTTCGTTGTTCCCGCTGATGACAAGGAAAACGCACGGCTCATCATCTCACAAATTGTTCTTGACACGTTGAAATCGTTGAAGATGTTTTATCCCAAAACCACCAGGGCGCACCGAAAGGAATTGGAGGCGATCCGCAAATCGCTGGCGAAATAGAAACAGCTCACGACTTGGTTTTGATTCCTCCGGCCTGATAAATTTTTTCCACCACTGCCAGCACCGCTTTCGCCTCCTTCAATCCTGGAACCGGCGTCCGGTTCAATTTGATGTCCTCAAAAAATTCCGCCATTTCGATTTTCCACGATTCGTCGCCGCGCGGGAATTCGTAAATCGTCGTATCCGGCGGCCCCATTTGCGGCAGCATTTTGTAATACGTCAGCCGCTCAACGCCGTAGCTGCCGCCGAGACCTTCCCAATGCAGTTTGGCGTCGCGCCCGTAGATTTCGAGGCTGAATAAATTTTTCCATTCGCTGCAACTGACGTGTAGCCACGCGGTGTGGCCGGCGGCGTTGCGCAGGCTCAAAAACGCGTTGTCGTCCACCGGCATCTTCCAAAAATATGTCGTCGCGTGGCCTTCAACCGTCGTAAATTCGCCGAGAAAAATTCCCGCGAGGTCAATCAAGTGAACGCCCTGGTCAATCAATTCGCCGCCGCCGGAAAATTTCGGGTCCGCACGCCATTCCTGCTCGTAGCCGATGCGCCCGCCCTGGCCGTAACGCCCGCGCACAAACATCATCGGCCCCAGCGCGCCGCTGCGGAAAATTTCCAGCGCCTTCAAGCACGCCGGATGATAGCGGTGATTGTAGCCGACGCGAACCAGCGCGCCGGTCTTTTGCGCTTCTTGCTCCACCATTTCTAATTCTTTTGTGCTGATTGCCCCCGGCTTTTCAACCAGCACATGCTTGCCATATCTCACTGCCCAATCCGCAATCGGTGCAAGGGCACGATTGACCGCAGCAATCATCACTACATCTACATCGGGCGATTGAATGGCTTCTTCGAATGATTCCGTCGCGATGCAGCCGGGACTTTGCGCGGCGATTTTTTTGGCGCGTTCAAGCTGCGTGTCGCACGCAACCGTAACGCTGCCGGGCGGCAGCAAATTCAACCGTTTTTGTCCAATGAGGCCACAGCCGATGAGCGCAACGCGAGGATTCATATCAATTCCATTTCCGGCCGCGATCTTCCGGGACGACGCGGCGCAAGGTGTAAATGTCCGACTGCATTAATTCATCGCGCCGGGCGGCGAGTTCCGGCCACGGATCCCACGGCGCGCTGATGAGCCGGCCGGAAATACCATTGCTTTTTTCCGACAGCAGGAACTCCACAAGGCCGAGAACTTTTTCCAGCTTCACGGAATTGTCGCGGGAAAGCTTGGCGGCGGACTCCAACTCCTTTTGTCCTGCCGCCGCACCGCTGGCCAAGACCTGTTCGGTCATTTTTGTGAATATCGCGCCGGGCGCGATGGCATTGATGTCGGGCGGATTGCCCTGCCATTCGGCGGCGAGCATTTCGATGAGCCGGACAACGCCCGTTTTGGCGACGCCGTAAGCCGCAAAATTCGGACGCGGACTCGTCGAACCGCCGCCGGAAAAGCAAATCAGTTTTGACCGCGACGACGATTTTTTCAGCAGCGGATAAAATGCGCGGATGGCGAAGAAGGTTCCGTCCAGATTCACCGCCAGATTTTTGCGCCACGCGAGCGGATCAATTTCCATTGCCGGACCAATTGGCTCTTGAATCCCAGCGCAACAGATCAGCGCGTCCAGGCCGTCCCATTTGGCGGAAATTTTTTTGGCGCAGTTATTGACGGTGTTCCAGTCGGAAACGTCGCATTGAAAACTGAAGCCGCCTTGCGATGAACGAGCTAGACCGCAGATTTGATGGCCGTGTTTCGCGAGCGATTCCGCGAGAAACTGGCCGATGCCGCTGCTGCTGCCGGTGAGAACAATTTTCATTGGCGCGTTTCGTAAATCCACCGGTTTTGCTGCAGCCATTGGAGCGTGCGGACGATGCCCTGTTCAATCGCCAGCGACGTTTGCCAGCCGGTGGCGCGGATTTTTTTCGTGTCGAGGAAGATGAACGGGTTGTCGCCGACCCAGCCTTTGTTGCCGCCGGTATATTCCAATTTCGGTTTCAGGCCCAGCGCGCCGCAAATAAAGCGGATGGAATCATTGACCTGGACGTATTCCTCCGCGCCGAGGTTGTAGATTTCAACGCCGTGTCTCGCTGGTTTCGCCGTGCCCAGATTGATCACACGGAGCATGGCGCTGACACAGTCCTGAATGTAGAGGTAACTTTTCCGCTGCGAGCCGTCGCCGAGAACGTTCAGATGGTCGGGATGGTCCAGCAGTTGTTTGTAGAAATCGAAAACGTGGCCGTGCGTGTAGCGTTCGCCGAGAATGGAAACGAACCGGAAAATGTAGCCCTCGAACTTGAAACCTTCGCAGTAGGACGAAATCATGCCTTCACAGCAAACTTTGGACGCCGCATAAAGCGACGTTTGGACGGGAAACGGCGCGTTTTCCGGCGTGGGAATTATTTCGGCCTCGCCATAAACGCTGCCGGTGGAGCTGAAGGCGATGCGTTTGATGTCGTTGGCGCGCATGGCTTCGAGGACGTTGAAGGTGGCCACGGTGTTTTGCTGCAAATCCTTGGCCGGATGTTCAAGGCCAAAACGCACGTCGGCGTTGGCAGCGAGATGAAAAACCGTGTCGCAACCGGCCAACGCCCGGGAGAGCGCGGGCAGATCCAGATTGTCGCCTTCGACCAATTTGAAACTGGAATTTTTCAGCGCGCCATCCAGAAATTTTTTCTGGCCGGTGCAAAAATTGTCCCAGCCGACGACAGATTTGCCGTCGGCGAGCAGGCGGTCCACGAGATTGCTGCCGATGAAACCGGCCGCGCCGGTGACGAACACATTTTTCATTTAGAGCGGTGCAGTCTAGCCGGAGCCACCGGGATTTGCCAGCAATTCCAAATATTTCCGTCGCAAAATCCGCTTGCTTCCGCCGCCTGCTCCCGTGGAAGCTAACGCCGCCGCGCGGAGTGTGGCGTGAAAATATGATACCATTTAACCGTTTTATTCGCCTGATAGAAGGACTATTCGTGTGAACAGCAAACTGAGAATCAGTGGCCTGCTGCAAAGCGGCCTTGTTTTTTCCGCCATCAGTTTTGTCACCGGCCTGGGCAACATGGCCTTTCAAGCCGTGATGGCGCAGCATTTGAAAGGGCAAGGGCAATACGGCCACGCCAACAGCGCGCTCAACGCCCTCATGCCGCTGCTGGCGCTGCTGCCAGGAGTGGCCACGTTTGCCGTCGCGCATTATGTCGCCCATTTCAAGGCCTGTGGCGACCACGCGCGGTTGCAGGGACTGCTGGCCGGCTGCCGGAAATTTTTGTTCCGGCTCACCATTGCCGGCTCGTTGCTGGCCGTGGCGGTGATCAAGCCATTGAGCGGTTTTTTTCATTA
>DATCBW010000218.1:0-14756 GCA_036511615.1 Verrucomicrobiia bacterium
ATCATCATTCGTCTGCCGATCTGCGCGGTGAGAATCGCCCCGGTGACCATGCCCGCGAGGAACAGCGCGGTCAGGTAAAGGCTGATTTTCCATTTGCTCATAATTTTACGGAACGATCTGAATGTCCTGCGCCAGTTGCACGAGGGCATACGCTCCCGGCACTTCCCGGGCGTTGTTCAACTGGCTCCAGCCGATGCTCACGCCCATGACGAGCAGCCCGCACATCACCGCGCGGCGGAACAAGCCTGCCAGCCACAGCCGGTCTTCATCCGGCGCGGACGAGCGCCAGCCGGCCAGGATCCGCGCCTCGAGCGGAAACGGCATGGCGACGGGTGTTTCCCGCCGTGAACGCCGCGCCGCCTTCAGCAGGCGCCTCAAGATATGTTCATTGCGGTTCATATTTCAGTTTTCATCAGATTAAGAAAGTGCTGCTTGAGCTTCTGGCGCACGCGAAAACCCTGCACCCGGACGCGCAGGTGGCTCCAGCCCATCAACTGCGCCACTTCCTTGCCGGACCGTCCTTCCAGATGCAGCAACGTCACCAGCAATCGCTCCGCCGGCTCCAGCCGCAGCATCAGCTTCTCGACGATCTCCCGCGCCGCCAGGGCGTCCGTCGCCGCCAGATCGTTTTCGGTCGCCGCCAAGGTTTCCACCACGAACCTTTCGCCCTCTTCCAGGTCGGTCCAGCGCCATTCCGGCCGCACCCGCTCGGCCTTGATCTGGTTGATGCAGGTGTTGATCGCGATGCGCGACACCCAGTGCTCCAGCGGCACCGCCCCGGTGAACTGGTCCAGTTTTGCAAACACTTTCATAAACACCATCTGCACCAAATCTTCCTCCGCCGTGCGTTTTGGCAGATGCGCCCGCACCAGCTTGAGCACCAGCGGATACAAATGTGCCATCAGCAGTCGCGCCGCGTCCTCGTCCCGCTGGCGGACGCGCTCCACGCAGGCCGCCAGATCGAGACCCGGTTCGCTCATGCGGTTGACAGACACACACTGCCCATTCACGGCTGAAGACAGCAATGCCGCTGAAATTGTTTCAGACATTTGCAAAATAATCTGGCACAAGGCCGGGCTGCCCGCCATCGCCGAATGCCTCCTTCAAGCGGCTTTCAAATCCAACTCGCTTTTTGCCTGCGCGAACTTTATTTTCCGCCAATGTCTTTGACGCAAAATTCCCTGTCACATCCCGATCAATTTGTCCGCCGTCACATCGGCCCCAACCGCGCTGAAACCGCCGAAATGCTGGCTTTGCTCGGCCATGAACATTTGGACGATTTGGTTGACGCCGCCGTTCCTGCGAAAATCCGCCTCGGCAAAAAACTGGACCTGCCCGTTGCGAAGAGTGAGTTCGACGCGCTCGCCGAACTTCGCCGCATCGCCGGCGAGAACAAGGTTTTCCGTTCGTTCATCGGCCAGGGCTATTACGATTGCATCACACCCGCCGTCATCCAGCGCAACGTCCTCGAAAATCCCGGCTGGTTCACGCAATACACGCCCTATCAGGCCGAGATTTCCCAGGGTCGCCTCGAAGCGCTTTTGAATTTTCAAACGATGGTCAGCGAACTGACCGCGCTCGACATCGCCAATGCTTCCATGCTCGACGAGGCCACCGCTGCGGCTGAAGCCATGACGATGTCGCACCGGCTCAAGGACGGGCGCAACGAGTTCTTCATTTCGGAAACCTGTCATCCACAAACCATCGAAGTTGTTTCCGCACGCGCCAAGGCGCTCGGAATTGAAGCCGTCGTTGGCAACCACGAGAAGTTTCAGTTCACGGACAAAGTGTTTGGTGCGCTCGTGCAATATCCCGACACTTTCGGCGCGATTCACGATTACACCGGCTTTGCCGAAAAAGCCCACGCCGCCGGTGCCATGCTGACCGTCGCCACGGATTTGCTCGCGCTCACGCTCATCAAACCGCCGGGCGAATTTGGTGCGGACATCGCCGTCGGCAGCGCGCAACGCTTTGGCGTGCCGCTCGGCTACGGCGGACCGCACGCGGCGTTTTTTGCCACGCGCGATGAATTCAAGCGGCAAATGCCCGGACGGATTGTTGGCGTCTCCAAAGATTCGCGCGGCAAACCCGCGCTGCGCCTCGCGCTCGGCACGCGCGAGCAACACATCCGCCGCGAAAAAGCCACGAGCAACATCTGCACCGCGCAGGCGCTGCTCGCGAACATGGCTTCGCTTTATGCTTGTTATCACGGGCCGGAGGGTTTGAAAAAAATCGCGAAGCGCGTGCATATTTTCGCCGAACATTTTTCTGGCGCGATTATGGCTAATGGATTCACGGTGGATTATGCGGAATTTTTCGACACAGTCGGCGTGGAATGCGATGCAAAAAAACAAAGCGAAATTCTCAAGCGAGCAATTGATCATGAAATCAATCTTCGGACACATACTAAAAATCTTCTTCTCGTGTCTTTTGACGAAACGACCAGCACAACAATTCTTTCAGAATTGATTTCTGTTTTCACCGGCAAAGCAGCGGAGCCAATTGCGTTTGAGAAAAGTCTCGAGGAAATGGAATTAGGTTTCCGCGATTTTCATAAACGAACATCAACTTTTCTCCGGCACTCCGTCTTCAACCGCTATCACAGCGAAACCGAAATGCTCCGCTACATCAAGCGGCTGGAATCACGCGACCTCTCGCTCACAGTTTCGATGATTCCGCTCGGCTCCTGCACGATGAAGCTGAACGCCGCTGCGGAAATGTTTCCCGTGTCGTGGCCGGAGTTTGCGAAGATTCATCCGTTCGCGCCGCGCGGTCAGGCGCGCGGCTACCAGATTCTTTTTCAAAATCTCGAAGACTGGCTGGAAGAAATCACCGGCTTCGCGGGAATTTCTTTGCAGCCGAATGCCGGTTCGCAGGGCGAATACGCCGGGCTGCTCGTCATCCGCGCCTGGCACGAATCGCGCGGCGAGGCGCATCGCAATGTTTGTCTCATTCCGACTTCCGCGCACGGCACGAATCCCGCCAGCGCGGTCATGGCCGGAATGAAAGTGGTCGCTGTCGCGTGCGATGAGAACGGAAACATTGACGTGGCCGATTTGAAATCCAAAGCCGCCGCGCACAAAAATGATTTGTCGTGCCTGATGATCACTTATCCGTCCACGCACGGCGTGTTCGAGGAAACGATCCGCGAGATTTGCGAGATCATCCACGCGCACGGCGGACAGGTCTATATGGACGGCGCGAACATGAACGCGCAAGTCGGTTTGACTTCGCCGGGATTTATTGGTGCGGACGTTTGCCATTTGAATCTGCACAAGACGTTTTGCATTCCGCACGGCGGCGGCGGGCCGGGCGTCGGACCGATTGGCGTGGCGAAACATCTCGTTCCATTTCTGCCGAGCCATCCGGTGTTCACCTCGCGGCTTGAAGACGTGGATCATTCCAAACAGCACATCGGCCCGGTAACTGCCGCGCCGTGGGGCAGCGCGAGCATTCTCACCATCTCATGGATGTATATCGCAATGATGGGCGCGGCAGGACTCACCGAGGCGACTAAGATCGCCATCCTCAATGCGAACTATATCGCCGCACGATTGGAAAAATATTTCCCGACGCTCTACCGCAGCAACGGACTCGTCGCGCACGAATGTATTTTAGATTTGCGCGCGTTCCACAAAACAACCGCCGAAGATGTCGCGAAACGGCTGATGGATTACGGCTTTCACGCGCCGACGCTCTCATGGCCCGTCGCCGGCACGCTCATGGTTGAGCCGACCGAAAGCGAATCGAAATACGAACTCGACCGTTTCTGCGACGCGATGATTTCCATTCACGCCGAAATGACCGCCATCGAAAATGGTTCGGTGGATGCAAAAAATAATTTGCTCAAAAACGCGCCGCACACGGCGGATCAGATCGCAAGTGACAATTGGAATCGGCCCTACACGCGCGAAGCGGCGGCGTTCCCGGCCAAGAGCCTGCTGAAATACAAATTCTGGCCGCACGTCAGCCGCGTGGACAACGTTTTCGGCGACCGCAATCCGGTCTGCTCCTGCGTGGGGATGGAGAATTATTCTACCTGAATTGAGACGCGGAGACACGGAGTCTTGGCGATCACTGCGCGCCTTCGACGGCGTGTGGGACAAACGCGCTATTTCCGGTAATAATCCCTCGCTTGGCTTCTCGAATGCCGATGGCGACTGGTTGGTTTCGAACCATCCAAACGCCGAATTGCGGCAGATGACCGTCGCAGCGCGGGCTTTCGACGAAAGCCTGATAAACCTTGGCATCGTCCGCGTAATCGCCGGTCAGGGTTTCTGCCATGATGCCGTTGCGATGAATCACAACGTTGTGTCCTTCCTGGCCGAATAGCGGTGTGCTAACAAAGGTTGAGCCGAGGTGTTCGGGCGAAGTATGGCACGCAAGGATTGATGGGGGATCAGGAAACAACTCCGCCAGCACGCAAAGGTGAAGGCCACGACCGGAGCATCAGGACCGGTCGGAGCGTGGCGTTCGCGCCGCTCGACAATTTTCAATCTCCGCATAAATTGTCTGTGTGAAACTGCCGCCGCTCATCCTGGCCTCCGCGTCGCCGCGCCGTGCGGAACTGCTGCGAAATCTCAAGCTGGAATTCAAGGTCATTCCCAGCGACGCGACGGAAGTTTTCGACGGACAATTGTCGCCGCACGAACTTTGCCAGCTCAACGCGCACCGCAAGACCCGCGCCGTCGCCAAAAAAAATCCCGACGCGCTCGTGCTGGGCGCGGACACGCTGGTTTTTCTGGGCCGGGAAATTTTCGGCAAGCCGCGCGACCTCGCCGGCGCGGAGCGGATGCTCTCGCGCTTGCAGGGGCAGACGCATCAGGTCGTCACGGGCGTCTGCCTGATGCACCTGCGCGCGCACCGGGAAAAGATTTTTGCGGTCGGCACGGATGTGACTTTTCACCCGCTCGACGCGGAGCAAATTCGCGAATACCTTTCCCAAATCAATCCGCTCGACAAGGCCGGCGCTTACGCGATCCAGGAACACGGCGAAAAAATTGTCGCGGAAATTTCCGGCTCCTACAGCAACGTCGTCGGCCTGCCGGTGGAAAAGCTGGGCGAAGAACTGGCTGCATGGGAACGGCCATCGTAAGTTTTATTGAAAATCCTGTCGGGGCGGGAACAAAAGGAGACGGCTGCGAGTTCAAAAGGGGACAGGTGATGAGGCTGTTGGAACTGTCCCTTGGTCGAGGGGTTGAGGTGGCCTGAACGTGGCGAAGGCCGACGATAGCCCCCGACCATGCTTGTTCGGGCGTCCTCAACGCTGCCAACAATGGTTTGCTTTATGTGGATGGCGTGCTGGTGGCCAGCAACACGGCCGGCACTCTCGCAGAAGACAGTCTTGACGTTTGGATCGGCGGCTCGCCCGACTACGGCACGGCGCGGTTGTTTCCGGGCAACCCGGCGCACGCGGGGCCATCTTTGCCCAAGCTCTTTCCGTGGCTCAAGTGCGGGCGCTCCATGATGCGAGCCGAGTCGCTCCGCCGGTTGACTTGAAGATTGCACCATCCGGCACCGGAGGGCTGACCTTACTTGGTCGCAAGGAATGCTCCTGCAATCCATCAACCTGGCCGATCCGTGGATCACAAATGCCGTGCCGCCGCCTTGCCGCCTTGCACGGTTGAGCCGACCAATGTTCATATGTTCTATCGTTTGCGGGTGAATTAGCGGATGTTCAGAATTATCGTCGGAAACATTTACAGTTTTATATTATTCGCAGACCGAGCTGTTTGACTTGACGGCAACTATCGTATGTAACAACACTGTAGTGTGTTACGACTTACGGATGGCGCGCCTGAAAAACAAGAACACTGTTTTTTTGCTTTAAGCCGATATAAAATGTCGGCCAGCCTTACACGTTTGCAGTTTTTGGCGAACAAGCAAGCGAAGCGTATTAATGTCTAACACTTTTATATGAAACATATTATGATTTGTTATCCAGTTCTATAATACTATGGCGCAGTTTTTGCCTTAGACGTGACTTGCGAAAAGTCGGAAAACAATGCTATTGCGGGAACAGTGAGACATCGGATTGGAAACCGAATCAAAACTGTTTTTAGTGCTGGCGCAAATTAACGGAAGGATATGATGAATTTTGACTCAAAAAAATTCGGAATCGGATTGTGTTTAGCTGGTCTTCTGGGTGCCACTTCGGTTCAGGCAAACTCGATTACGCCGATTACGCTTACGTTCGACGAAAACGGAAACACGACTGGCAACTTTGGTGGTGCGACGATCATTCATGGACAGGTCAGTGATTCCCTTTCAGCCGTAAACGGGACAATTCCCTCCGGAGGGGGAGCTACCACGCTTGATTATCTTTTTCCAATAGACCCTTCTCCGCCGTATTCTAATACGCATTTTTACTGGGGCTGGCTGGCAATTTATGACCCCAATGGTGCCCTTTCAGATCTGATTCATTTCGATAATTCACATGGTATAACTGTAAATGGTGTAACGACTACTTACGATTCATTGTTCTTTTACTCAAGCGACCATGACGGCGATTTAGCAGACAATTGGGTTAGCAGTGGCACATTGACCGCAATACTTGCTTCGCCTAATCTTGTTAAACTCACAGAAGGTGCAAACGGCATTACTGACTACACCCCAAGTTCGTCGTCGTCTCCGGGCGAATTTCTTGATTCAAATGGTTCGCCTGTTACCCAGCAATACACCTTCGAATTCATAAGCGACGCTCCGGACGTTGCGTCAACGATGCCTTTGCTTGGCTCGGCATTTGCCGCTCTGCTTTTGTTCGGGCGGCGCCTGCGCAAATAAAATTGAGGAACCCTAACGATTTTGTTCAAGTCTCACAGTCTGAAAACTGTGGGGCTTTTTGCATCAGTTTGTAACGGCAAATTGGTGAACCTTGAGTATTCTTAACTGCGCAATAAAATCAGCGCAACAAGCTGTTCACCTGCTTTTGCGATTGGGGTAAGCATAACCGGCGTCTTTCCGGGCTTTTTGCCGTGTTCCAGGTGAGCCATGCTGCCTTTTAATGATCGCCGCCCAGAGAATATGACACTTGAGCGGCTTGGGTTTCATTTGCTGCAAGCGCGGCTGCGTTCTATCTTTTTCCAATGGACGCCGCTCATGCGAACCACCTGTCGCGGGAAAAATCACCGTATTTGCTCCAGCACGCGCACAATCCCGTGGACTGGTTTCCGTGGGGCGACGAAGCGTTCGCCAGGGCGCGGGCGGAAATCAAACCCGTTTTTTTGAGCATCGGTTATTCGACCTGCCACTGGTGCCATGTGATGGAACGCGAATCGTTCGAGGATGAAAAAGTCGCCGCGTTTCTGAACGCGCATTTCGTGTGCATCAAGGTGGACCGCGAGGAACGCCCGGACGTGGACAAAATTTACATGGCGTTCGTGCAGGCCACGACCGGCGGCGGCGGCTGGCCGCTGAATGTTTTTCTGACACCGGACTTGAAGCCGTTTTTCGGCGGCACCTATTTTCCGCCGGATGATCGTTACGGTCGCGGCAGTTTTATTTCCGTGCTGCAACAAATCGCGCAGGTCTGGCAGGAACGCCACGGCGACGTCGTCAGTTCCGCCGACGAAATTCAAACGCGCCTTGCAGCGGCGACGACCGGTGGAACCGCCTCAAACATTTTGCTGACGGCGGAATCTCTGCAACGCGCCGGCGTGATGTTCAAGGATTCGTTTGATCCAGTTCACGGCGGCTTCGGCGGCGCGCCGAAATTTCCGCAGCCAAGCATTCCCGCTTTTTTGCTGCGTTACGCCAGTCGTTTTCATGATGACGAAGCCGCGCGCATGGTTTTGAAAACCTGCGACGCCATGGCGGCGGGCGGCATTCACGACCAGCTTGGCGGCGGGTTCGCGCGCTACTCGGTGGAAGCCGAATGGCTCGTGCCCCATTTCGAGAAAATGCTCTACGACAACGCGCAGCTCGCGCAGCTTTACCTGGACGCCTATCTAGTCAGCGGCGACGCGCGGCACGCGGAAGTTGCCCGCGACATTTTAGATTACGTCCTGCGCGACATGACCAGTCCCGGCGGCGGATTTTATTCCGCCGAGGACGCCGACAGCGAAGGCCACGAAGGGAAGTTCTACTGCTGGACGAAGGCGGAACTTTCCCAACTGCTGACGCCGAAAGAATTCAACGTCGCCGCAAATTATTTCGGCATCACCAAAGCAGGCAACTTCGTGGACCACAGCCATCCGCAGCCGCTGGCGGGGCAGAATGTGTTGAGCATCAAGGAACCACCGGTCACAGACAAAGACGAATTTTTTTTGGAATCGGCTATAAGGATAATGCTCGCCGCCCGCGCCAAACGCATCCGCCCGCATCTCGACGACAAGATTCTCACGTCCTGGAACGGCCTGATGCTCGGCGCTTTTGCACGCGCCGCCGTCATTTTGGACGACGAAAAATATCGCGCGGCGGCGGAGAAAAACTTGTCGTTCATCCGCGAAAAGCTGTGGGACGAAAAATCAAAAACGCTTTTCCACCGCTGGCGCGACGGCGAACGCGACCGGGTGCAACTGCTCGAAGATTACGCCAACCTGCTGTCCGGCACGCTGGATTTTTATGAAGCCACGCTGGAACCGGAACATCTGAATTTCGCCGGCGAACTGGCCGAAGCGATGATTGCCAAGTTTTACGACCCGGAAAACGGCGGCTTCTGGCAAAGCGCGGCGGACACGCAGCATTTGATCCTGCGCGTGAAGGACGATTACGACGGCGCGGAACCGAGCGGCAATTCCGTCGCCACGCTCGCGCTGCTGAAACTCGCCGCCATCACCGGCCGCGACGATTTCAAAAAGCCCGCCGACGCGACGCTGCAACTCTATGCGCACCGCCTGCAAACCCAGCCCGCCGCGCTGGCGTTCATGCTGCACGCGCTGGATCTTTCATTGGCGGAGCCGCGCCGGGTCGTCATCACCGGCGATCTGAAATCCGAAGGGTTTCACGAACTGCTCCGCGCCGCGCACTCGGTTTATCAGCCGGACAAAATTGTTTTGGGCAACGCGGGTGCCGTCGAGCCGTTCGCCAGGACTCTGCCAACCAGACCGGAAGCCACGGTTTATGTCTGCACCGGCAACGCGTGCCAGGCGCCAACCAGCGATCCGGCGAAGGTGCGGGAATGGTTGCATTGATCGTCATTCACCATCGAAGGACATCATGGCTTTCCGTTGTCGTCAAGAATGTCCTCGATGCGCAGCTTGAAAAGCCGCGCCGCCTTGAAGGCCAGCGGCAGGCTGGGATCGTATTTTTCCGTTTCAATGGCGTTGATGGTCTGGCGAGAGACGCCGAGCTGGTCGGCCAGATCGGATTGTGACCATTGCTTCGCCGCGCGCAGTTCGCGCAATTTATTTTTCATTTATACCTCCGCCATGAAAAAAATAATCCAATCCAATAGTAAGCCCACGCAATGTAAAACGCCCATTCTGCATGAAATTCCGGCGCCCCCATATCGCGAAGGAACAAGTAAGTGAAACAGGTGAAGCCCGTGGCGATGCCGGAAAAGGCCATCGCTTCGGTGACAATCTTTCTCCACATTTCATCCAATTCGGAGGCGTAGCGAATTATGGTCGCGGCCATATAAAGCATGGGTAGCAACGGCAGGAGAATCAACCAATAGTTATGTGGTAATTTATGCGGCAGGTGTTCGGTGTCAAAGGAGTTCAATGCGACAAGTCCCAGCACATAGCCAATGAATGCGATAATCATTCGCAACAGATATTTTTTGTTCCATTTCATAAATTTTATTTGTAACGGCGTCTGAAGAACAGGTAGCCAAAGCCATAAAAGCCGGCCATGAACAGGAAAACGTCGGCCACATCGTAAATTCCCCAGGTGTTGTTCATGAATGGCCGGCCAAACGCCTTGTAAAAAAAGCCTGCGCTGTCCAATTCCCCCAAAGCAGCAAAGTGAACAAGCTCGCGCTCACCGCGAAAAACAGCGACGCCTGCGTGATGCGGCGCTGCAATTCGTCCAGTCCGCGCATCCAACTCTTCACGTCGAAATACCAAAGCACTAGCGAACCAAATTCCGCCAGCAGCTCCGCGATTCGCCAGGCGAACGGCCATTGCCGGACTTCTTTGGGAAAAATCCAGTCACACAAGACGGAAATGACGACGGACAAAAACAACCAGCGGCAAACACTCCAAGCCGTGCGGAATGAAAATTGCCGGTCAATCAGAATCAATTCGTCAGGATTATTTGGTTTGGTGCTCATAAATTTTATTTGTAGCGGCGGTTGAAAAGGTTGTGGCCGAGAATATAAAACAGCGTCATCAATAAAAACACATGGCCAATCGTGCCGATGTCCCAATTTTTTCGACCGGGACAAATCACCTCAAAGAAACCTGCCACGTCCAAACGATGCCAGAGCAGGACAAAGAAAAATGTCGCGCTCACCGCAAACAAAACCGCCGCCAGTGTGATGCGCCGGTGCAATTCATCCATGCCGCGAATCCATTGCGCCAAGTTGCGCATCCAGAGCAGAAGGACGAAGAATGGAGCCAGCGCGATCAGTGTCCGCAACGCGACGTCCAGTTGCCTGACCTGGTGCGCGAAGAAGAAATCGCTGGCACCGGACATGAGCACGGCCGCCATCAGCCAGCCGTTCACCTTCAAATCCGTGCGCCACGAATACACTTTGCTGCCACCGAGAAAAATCTCGTCGGGGATGTTTGGTTTGTTATTCATAATAAAACCAGTGTAAAGCATACTTGTCACTTTGTCAAGCATACTTTACACAAAATTAAATAAAAAACGCGGCCGGAATTTCTTCCAGCCGCGTCTGTTCGGTTCCTCCGTTGGCGTTTTACCAGATTAGTAGCCGCCCATGTCGCCCATGCCGCCACCGTGGCCGCCGCCGCCGGGTGCCGGCTTGTCTTTTTCCGGCATATCGGTGATGAGGCATTCGGTGGTCAGCAACAGACCGGCGATGGACGCCGCGTTCTGAAGCGCGCTGCGCGTGACCTTCTTCGGATCAACGATGCCGGCTTTCACGAGGTCTTCGTATTGGCCGGTGGCGACGTTGTAACCTTCGTTGCCTTTGGCCTTCTTGACCTTGTCAACGATCACGCTGCCTTCTTCTCCGGCGTTCGCGGCGAGCGAACGGAGCGGTGATTCGACGGCGCGCTTGACGATGCCGATACCAATGGTTTCGTCTTCGTTTGCACCCTTGACAGCTTCGATGGCCGCAATGCAGCGGATGAGCGCCACGCCACCACCAGCAACGATGCCTTCTTCGACGGCGGCGCGGGTCGCGTGCAACGCGTCTTCCACGCGCATTTTCTTTTCCTTCATTTCGGTTTCGGTCGCGGCGCCGACGTTGACGACGGCCACGCCACCGGCGAGTTTCGCCAGGCGTTCCTGCAATTTTTCACGGTCGTAATCGCTCGTGGTTTCCTCGATCTGGCGGCGGATCTGGTTCACGCGGCCCTGGATGTCGCTGTTCTTGCCGCCGCCTTCGACGATGGTGGTGTTTTCCTTGTCAATCATCACATGCTTCGCGCGGCCGAGGTCGGCGAGTTCCACCGTCTCGAGCTTGATGCCGAGGTCTTCGGTGATGAACTTGCCGCCGGTCAACACGGCGATGTCTTCCAGCATGGCTTTGCGGCGGTCGCCGAAGCCCGGGGATTTTACGGCGGCGACGTTGAGCGTGCCGCGCAGCTTGTTCACGACGAGGGTCGCGAGCGCTTCGCCTTCGACTTCTTCGGCGATGATGAGCAACGGCTTGCCGGAGCGCGCGGCCTTTTCAAGCAGCGGCAACATGTCCTTCAAGTTGCTGATCTTCTTTTCGAAAATCAGGATGTAAGGATCTTCCAGCTTGGCTTCCATCGTCTCGGCGTTCGTGACGAAATACGGCGAGAGATAGCCCTTGTCGAACTGCATGCCTTCGACCACTTCGAGCGTCGTCTCGATGGACTTCGCCTCTTCCACCGTGATCGTGCCGTCCTTGCCGACCTTGTCCATCGCGTCGGCGATGATGTCGCCAATCGTCGTATCCCAGTTGGCGGAAACGGTGGCAACCTGCTTGATTTCTTCCTTGTCCTTGACCTTCTTGGATATCTTGTCGAGATGGCCGACGGCGGCTTCCACGGCCTTGTTGATGCCGCGCTGGATGCCGATCGGGTTCGCGCCGGCGGTGACGAACTTCAGGCCTTCGCGATAAATCGCCTCGGCCAGAACCGTCGCCGTCGTGGTGCCGTCCCCGGCGATGTCGCTGGTCTTGCTCGCGACTTCGCGGACCATCTGGGCGCCCATGTTTTCATACGGGTCTTCCAGTTCGATCTCCTTCGCGACCGTGACACCGTCCTTGGTCACCGTCGGGGAGCCGAATTTTTTGTCAATGACGACGTTGCGGCCTTTCGGTCCGAGCGTCGCGACCACCGCCTTGGTGAGCTTGGAAACACCGCGCAGAATCGCCTGCCGGGCCTGCTCGTCGAATATCAATTGTTTTGCTGCCATAATTTTATTTCAGTTATTGGTTAAATGTTGTTGGTTAAATTATTCCAGGATCGCGACCAGGTCGTCCGAGTTGAAAATCTTGTATTCCTTGCCGTCAATCTTGATTTCTGTGCCGCCGTATTTGGAGACGAGCACGCGGTCGCCCTTCTTGACTTCAAAGGGGACTTTTTTGCCGTCGTCATTGGTCTTGCCCGTGCCGAGCGCGACGACGATGCCTTCCTGCGGTTTTTCCTTGGCGGTGTCGGGGATGATGATGCCGCCCTTTTTGGTTTCCTTCTCTTCGACGGGTTCAACGAGAATCCGGTCGCCGAGCGGTTTGATGTTCAATGCCATATTTGTTCTTTGTTTTGGTTGTTGTTTTGTTGACTGCTTAATTAACTCCCGGCCCGCACTCGCGGCGGGAAAATTTTCAACGGACTAAATTTATTTTGCCGCCGTCAGTTCCGGGGCGGTCGAAGTCGAAAAAAACTCCGTGGCAAATTTGTATTTGCCGCTCTTGGCCAGTTCCCGTTCGTATTCCTGATAATGTTTTGTGAGCCGGTCAAGGTCGTGGCCGTGCGCTTCGGAAATGCGATGACGCGCTTCCCGGACTTCAGTTATGATTGGGTCGTCTTTAGTTTTCATTTTATTTCTCGGTTCAACAGTTCCAACGGCGTCAACAGCGCGGGCACATGCAAACCCAAACTCGTGTTGAGCTGCCTGATATGCCCGGACTTCTGGTAATTGACAATATGCTGGCAATTCCAGCTTAACAGAATGTCGCATTTATAGACCGATGCCAATGCCAAATGCAGCGCGTCGCCTTTCGGATCGTCGGGCATGGCCTTGCAAGCGATATAAACTTTTGCGATGCGGTTCACTTCCTCCGTCGCGGGCAACAGCGTCAGGCCATCCAACAGGCCGAGCTTCTGCGCCTTGAGCGGATGATTGCCCTCGCTCAATTCTTCAATCACCGCCGCGCCGGTCACGAGATTGTAATCCTGCCGGTAATTATCCCACCAATCCCGCGTCCACTCGCACGACGCCACCATGCTCGCCTCCGGGCGCGAGTTGAAATAATAACTCGGAATCGTCGTCTCGATGTAAATGGTTGGTTTCATTTACTGATTTCACTGCGCTCTAGCGGGACTTGACGCGTAAACCAATCCGTTCCCGGCGTTGAAACGCCGGGCTATTTTCAGGCTGTCCCTGCGGGACAAAGTTGTCTGCGCCAATTTCATTTTGGTTTCAAAGTTCGTCGCGCCCACGATGAACTTTTTTCTTAATTTTCTTCGCCTGTATAAACTTTTGAAAGCGGTTCTTTTATGATTGGGCGTTTTAGTAACGCGATTACTTTTCCATCAACGTAAATTGCACCTTCGTCCCATATTTCAGAATTTAACTTCGTAATTGCCAGCGACAGGGCGGCATCCGCTTCATCAAATCCGATGAAAACAATCCGAATTGGCAAATTGAAAACCAGCAACGGCAAAGTGCTCAAATAATTGCTTGTTAGACTTCCAAACACGCGTTCGTATTGTCCATCAAACTCTTTTCCATTTTTTATGAGCGCCAAAACCACTTTTGGCCGATCTGGCATCGTTGCAATTTGATTGTCTATTGCTTCCGATAACGGGTCGCGACCCCACTCCAGATTTTTATTGGGATTTTCTTCGCTCATGCTGGCTGATTTGTCGCAGTTACTTTTTCTCGTCCACGACTTCCGCGTCAATCACGCCTTCGTCCTTCTTTTCCTCGGCTTTCGGTTCGCCGCTTTCCGGCTGCGCGCCTTCTGCGCCCGGCTGCTGGCCTTTCTCCGCCTGCGCTTTCGCGGCGGCGGCTTTGTAAAGTTCGGTCGAGACGGCCTGCCAGACTTCGTTCAGCTTTTCGCTCGCGGATTTGATGGCGGCGGCGTCCGTGCCTTTGAGCGCTTCCTTCACCGCGCCGGCGGCGGCTTCGAGCTTGCCCTTGTCGTCCGCAGAAAGTTTGTCCGCGTTGTCCTTGAGCAGTTTCTCGGTGCGATAAACGGAGTTGTCCGCCTCGTTGCGCGTCTGGATTTCCTCGAGCTTGGCCTTGTCGTCGTCGGCATGGGACTCGGCGTCCTTGCGCATCTTCTCGACTTCGTCCTTCGAGAGACCGCTGCTGGCCGTGATGGAAATCTTCTGTTCCTTGCCCGTGCCGAGGTCTTTCGCGCCGACGTGCAAAATGCCGTTGGCGTCAATGTCGAAGGTCACTTCGATCTGCGGCACGCCGCGCGGCGCGGGCGGGATGTCCGCTAGATTGAAACGTCCAATCGTTTTGTTGTCTTTAGAAAATTGCCG
>DATCBW010000219.1:0-2784 GCA_036511615.1 Verrucomicrobiia bacterium
GTCCGATGAGCTGCGCGATCTCGCCCTGGCTGGCGGCGGAAAACTCCATCCATTTTTCCCACGCGGCGCGCAGTGTCCGCAGCCGTTCCTGGGCGGTGGCGAGCTGGCGCGGGGAAAGTGAAGTGACGGGTGACGGGTGACGGGTGACAGGCGGAAGAACAACCGATGGCGGTAAAATATTTTCCGGCGGCAGCGGGCGGGCGGCGGCGATGCGCGGCTGGTGCAGCCTGTGTTCCTGCGTGCGATCCTCGTCGAACGAATGCCAGCAGCGCCAGCCTTTGGCGGTGTTGCGCTGGCCGAGGATGGTTTTTTCAATCTTGGACTGGAGGTGGGCGCAGATTTCATCGAAGCGCGCGGGATCGTTCAGCTTGCAGCCAAGCTGTTTCTCCGCCGTCTGGCGGGTGAACTGAAGGGTGAGCGGGATGGAAAATTTCTGGCCGAGGCGGCTGCCAGCGCGGCGGAATTCCATGAGCCGGCACAGGAGATAATCAACATAGTCCTGCTCTGGTGTGTTTTTGACGGGCTTGAGGATATAGTCCATAAAATCAGGATTGAGTTGAACGGTGCGGTTTCATGTGAGCAAAAGTGGTGAACGAAATTCAGCCAATGCTGGACGGGTCAAAACCATGTCCGACGGGCTGGTGATTTCCTTGGGCGACAAACCTTCGACGTGTGTGTAAATCTCCGTGGTCTTCACATCCTTGTGGCCGAGCAACGCCTGCACGGTGCGGATGTCGTAGCCGCCTTGCAGCAGATGTGTGGCGAAGCTGTGGCGCAACGTATGGCAACTCGCCTTCTTGTGAATCCCGGCGGCGATGCAGGCCGCGTGCACGGCCTTTTGCAATTTTGTTTCCGTGCCGTGCCAGCGTCCACCCCGGCGCGCGACGGAAGATGCGAAGACAAACTGCCATCCAAATTCTTTTTTTGCCGACGGGAATTTCCGGTCCAGACCGTATGGGATCGGCGCGAAGATTTCATGTTCAATGTCCCAGCGATGCTGCGCCTGGCGAAGTTGCAGATGTGTTAGAAGGCGGTCACGCACGGACATCGGCAGGAGTGTGCGGCGATGCCCGCCCTTGCCATCCATCACAATAATCTGGCCATTGGCATAGTCTATATCCTTCACCCGCGCCGTGAACAATTCCATCAGGCGCATTCCCGAACCATAAAGCATTTCCGCCTGCAACTGTTCATCGCCGGAAAGCTGCGCGATCATGGCACGCACTTCCGCCGGAGACAGCACGACGGGAATGCCGTTGAATCTTTTCGCGCGCGGGATTTCATCGAGTTTTCCAAGCTCGATTTTCAGGACGTGTTTATAGAGAAAAATCAGCGCGTTGAATGCTTGATTTTGCGCGCTGGCCGAACCATGCCGGAGCGACGCAAGGAACGCTTTGATTTCCGGTTCCTTCAAATCGCGCACGGATTTTTTGCCGTGAAATTTCCAAAACAGCATTAACCAATGATTATAGGCTCGGAAGGTATTTTTCTTAAAATGCCGAAACTCACACTCTGCCTGCAACAGTGCTGGCACGCTGCCGGTCGGGTGTGATATACGGTAAGTTTCCATAGAATCAATGGTTAAGCCGCTTCTTTCGATACGCCCCTGAAACTGACATGAGCCAGTCATGGATTGCTTGGTCGTCAGCCTCCGTTTTTATCGTCGTCCATTCCATGTTTGACCAGACCACCGTTATTTCCATTTTCGCACGGCGCGGCTTAACAACTCCATGCAGGCGACGCTTATTACGCCGGTCAGTTTTCGGATGCTTCGATTTCATATTTACGGTTTGGGTTGTGCCGAGTCAGGCCGTGCGCGCCTGATGTCGGCGTTAAGCGGCTTCAGTTATCACGCCGATGACTTTTACATCACCCACGACGCGGTGAGGACATCCGGCTTTATTCAGCACGCCGTATAGCGTGGCGATGCCCGATTCTGCGGCCTGCTTGTAGAGTTGGCCGATGCTGCATTCTTCACCCCAGACCGAGGCGTCCACTTCGACGGTTATCTGGACTCGTGCTACTGCTTTTATTTGTCTGCTCATTTTTATTTTTGGTTATCGTTATTCGCCGCTTAACAACTCCATGCAGGAAACGGCGAATGTCGCCTGCACGTCCGCTTTCGCGGGTCACATCTTTGGTTCGCCGTTCCTGATGTCGGCGTTCGGCTTCATAAACGCGATCCAGTGCGTTTGTGCCCGCTTTCCGCTTATGTGGCCGAACAGTGGTTTTTCTGGTGTCAGCGCCAGCACTTCTTTCACGGGTATCTCCCATTCACACCATTTGAAAATCAGCACGCCGCTTGGCTTTAGGACACGGAAACATTCCGCGAATCCCGCTTGCAGAGTTTCCCGCCAACCCGCCACCAGCACGCCGTAAGTCTTTGCGAATGTCCCCGTCTTGCCGAGCGTTTCAAAATGCGGCGGGTCGAATACAACGAGCGTGAAGTTATTGTCTGGAAACGGCATCGCTGTAAAGTCGGCCACGATGTCAGGTTGCACCGTCACCGGACTTCGACCTGTCCGGTTCACCGGATATTCGCCGGAGCGGATGTCCATGAAGGTTGCGCGGGTGTCTGATTTATTGAACCAGAAAGCCTTGCCACCACAGCAGGCGTCGAGCACGTCGGGCAATGAAGCCGAACAATTCGATGGAACCGACGCTTCGTGGCGTCTTGGCTCCATCTCTGCCGTTGGGATTGCGCGGTTCATCTCAGTCGTTAAGCCGCTTCTTTCGATACGCCCCTGAAACTGACATGAGCCAGTCATGGATTGCTTGGTCGTC